>CALUYU010000003.1 GCA_944325075.1 Candidatus Gastranaerophilales bacterium | reverse complement strand
GCTGCGCTGTCTGAAACACGTAGGAAGCGTAGCGTAATTATGAAGTGCCTCTGGCACCACTTTTTCTTTTTGAGAGCGGACAAAAAGAAAAAGTGAACAATAAAAACACTATGAATCACAAAATTTAATTTTCAGTTGATGTAGGTGGGGGAGGGACGCCCTCAACAAAATGAAAAAAAAAATCTGCTAAACAGCATAAAAAAAAGCACTTAAAAGTGCCTTCTTATAATATGGTACTCCCAGGGGAATTCGAATCCCCGTCTACACCGTGAAAGGGTGTTGTCCTAGGCCTCTAGACGATGGGAGCCTGTTGCTATTTATTTTGTCCACGTTTTTTATTCTATGTTAAACAAAATTTATTGTCAACCACTTTGTTATTTTTTTCTATATTATTTTTATTAACCCCATAATGCAATATTCAAAATCATTCAAAAATTTTAAAAGTGTATTGCCGAAAATAACCGTACAATAAGCAATTACATAGAAAAAATCCTTGAAAAAATATAGCCGTTTGGCCTATAGTAAAAATTCATAAAATATGCAATAATCATAAGGATGAAAAGGATTTTTACATTATTAGTTGCTTTGTTTAGCGGGGTTGCAGGATATGCAGCAACCATGTATTACGAAAAAGATTACCAAAAAGTATGGTGCAGCGGTCATAATGGTTCTATGGAAGTTGTTCTTCCTGATAAAGCTCGGGTAGATTGTGTGACGAACACTCATGCAATAGAATTTGATTTTGCAAAAAAATGGGGAGAAAGTATTGGGCAGGCACTTTATTACGCAGCGGTTTTAAAAAAGCAGGCCGGAATTGTTCTTATACTTGAAAACGGAGTTAAAGATGAAAAATATCTAAACAGAGTTAATGAAGTTGCGAAACTTTATAATATAAGTGTATGGACAATGACCCCGTCCGAAGTTCAACAAAATTAAATTGAATATATAAATAGAATTACAACTTATAAAAATAATAAAAAGCGGGTGCAGCAGGCACTCGCTTTTTAAGTAAAGAAATGAATTTATTTTCCAAGTTCGTGTGCTTTTTGTGCAGTTTTTTGAATAACATCAAAAAACATACCCTCAGAGTTCTCCTCATTCATAACATTAATCCCAACAAAAGTACAACCTCCCTTTGTTGCTACATTATCAATTAAGGTTTGAACTGAAAGTTCACCTCTATTCTCGACCATTTTAGCCGAACCTGCAGCCGTTTGTACTGCAAGTTGAAGAGATTTTTCATATTCAAGGCCCAATTTTTCTCCGGCACGAGCCATATCTTCTATTACCTTATAAAAAAATGCAGGCCCTGAACCGGAAATAGCAGTTACAATATCAATTTGACTTTCATCAACCTGAATGCACTTACCAATACCAGAAAGAAGTCTCATAACAAAATCAACATCTTCATCCAGTGCAAATTCACCTTTACAGACGCCGCTCATCCCCTCCTTTACAAGAGCCGGAGTATTTGGCATAACTCTTATAACTCTATGCATACCAATAATTTTTTCTATTTTACTAGTGCTGACCCCGGCCGCAATTGATACAATCAGCTTTTCATCAGTAATTTCATCTTTTATTTCTTCAAGCACATTTCCAACATAATTTGGTTTAGTTGCAATAAAAATCACATCACTGTCAATAACAAGAGCCCGGTTATCAGACAAAACCGATATTCCAAGTTTATTTTGAGCAAGTTCGGCAATTTCACAATTCACCTCAGAACCCTTAATTTCAAACTCTGATTTATAGCATGAGCTTAAAATTCCCTTGATAATAGCACCGGCCATTTTGCCGCATCCAATAAAACCAATTTTTTTGTTCATATATTTTAACCTCTCCTACCTAAAGTGTTGACTAATTATTTTTTTTCATTTAACATAAAGATTATACGACAAATGAAATAAAAAGGGAATTGGAAAAATGAGACGTACACTAGAAGGAACAAAGATTAAAAGACAACACGTTAGTGGTTTCAGAGCCAGAATGTCTACTCCCGGCGGAAGAGAAGTTCTAAACAGACGTAGAGCTAAAGGCCGTCATACACTGGCTATCGTTGCAAAAAAACGTGCTTAGTATAAAAATTTAAAGTTAATAATAAACGGTGTTTCTAATTTTAGAAAGACCGTTTGTTTATATGAGACTGTATAAATGCTTCCTAAAAATTTGCGACTTAAAAAAAAATCGGCTTTTGCTGCAACATACAGAGTAAAAAATTCGGCATATAAGGGCGGGATTGCAATGTTTTTGGGGCTGGCTAAAAACGCAAGCGGCCCTACCAGAGTTGGTTTTGTGGTAAGTAAAAAAACTCATAAGCGGGCAGTGAAACGTAACCGTTTAAAACGATTGATGAGAGAAAGCTATCGTCTGCTGCTTAAAGAAAATAAAACCGGAAATGCTGAAAAATATATGTCTATAATATTTGTAGGACACGAAAAAGCTATAGGAAAAAGCTTTAGAGAGGTTAAGTTTACTATAACAAAACTTATAGAAGGAATTAATTAATATGTTTGAAGGGGTATTTGTTGATAACGTATTAATGCATGAGAATGTACGTGCATATCCAATAATGCCGCAGGAAACATCCGGAGTTTCGCTTGGTTCGGAGGCATTTTACAGATATTCACTCCGGGAATCCGATTACCCCACATTAACAATAGTTGATCCAATTTATGACAACGCCGGAGGAGTAATACAGCCAGGGTTCTATGAACTTGCACTCTCAGACGAAAAAGACTTTCTTATCCTTATACAGAGTAAAGAAGCTGTTGCAATTTTACCGGTCTTTAAGCTTGAGGAAGACGCTAATGAACCTAATCGACTTAACAATAAAAAATACAAAAAACAGTTAAAAAAGGAGGCAAAAGAACGCAAAGAAGTTAATGAAAAACGTGCAAAAGCGGGAATGCCGCCTGATGAAGAAAAAGTTTATATGGAAGCCTCTATTGAATACAATCCCAAGGGATCATACTATCTTGTAAAATATGAACGAGGGACAATACGAGCTTGGAGTGCAATAAAAAAATAAATTCAACAAACTTACTAAAAACTGATTAAAGCATTTTATGAAGAACTTTATCAATATCGAGATTACTTTTTGCTATTGAATCAGCCATTTTGTCAGCAGCCCTGCCAAGCTTATTTATAAACCCGACCGGCCCGCAAAAGACCCTGGATAAAGCATTTTCTTTGTAATTTTTGAAGAAAAATTTATTACCAACATTTACTCTTGAATAAACATTAGCAGACAAAGATCCATCCGGCTGAGCAAAAAGAGTAATGTCAACTTTTCTGTTATTTTTTTGCGCATCAATAATTTTATTCAGTTTATAAACATCAGAAGTTTTTGTTATTCTGGATTTTAAGAGATTATTAACCTTGGGACTTGAATGAATCGCCATACCAAAATTGGGAGAAGAATTGTTTAAACTCAGCAGCATTTTTATTCCTTTCATCAAGAGTTAAATTAGTTAAATTTATTATAATACTAATAAAAATACTCAACAAAATTTTTTTTGCCAATAGAATTATATGTGAACAAAAAAATTATCATTTCTTTAAATAGTTTGGAATAGTCGACGGTTTTATCGTTCCAAAATCAAACCAAATGCCGATGGGGAGACTCTGCTTAGCAGTTAGTGAGCGTATGGAACGCAAACTTACGGATAAGTATACAACTACACATTCGGGTTGAACTCAGCAAGTTTTTGAGCCAAAAACTTGCGAGTGAGAGGCACCTAATTAGTCATTCAAAAAATCAAATCAATGCCGAAGTGGGACTCTGCTCAAACTCTTTAATAAAACTTTACAACCCGTTTTATCATATTCCCAAATGATTATTCTTTATTTAGAAATAGAAAATTATCTTAATGGGCTTGAAAATTGAAATGCAATAATTTATAATAAAAACACAGGGTGATAGTTTGTCAGACTATCGGGAACCCTGTAGAGGTCTAACGGTTCTTATTCTTTCGAGTAAGAGCCGTTTTTAATATGCACAAAATCAAAAAGATTAAAAATAAACTTAAATTGAAATCGCTCATATTGTCCTCCTTTCTAGTCGGGGGCTAACCCGAGGTCTATGATAATTTTGTCGGTTAGTTTCCTATAGAAAAGAGTTCCTTTTACCCTGCGTTTAAATTTTTCAAAGTTCATTTGATTTATTCATAAGTATAATTATAAATCAAATATGAAGTATATTAAACAAATAGTAATTGGTGGAGTTTACGTCGAAATAAGAATAGAGGATACGACAAGTAAATCCGAAAAATTGTACTTATTATTAGAAATTTTAAAAGAATAAATCTATAAAGAGCCTGAAGAAAGTACACAAGGGTTAAGGTTTAGAAGGTAATTTACATTTTAAATTTTGGAATTTTGTTCGAACTGCTAGAATGTAGATATAGCAACAAAAAAGCCCCCCCCCCTTTTCAAAGCAATTTTTAAAAATGGAGGCTATGGGGAGACTCTGCTTAGCCGTTAATGAGCGTATGGAACGCGAACTTACGGATAAGTATACAACTACACATTCGGGTTGAACTCCGCAAGTTTTTGAACCAAAAACTTGCGAGGGAGAGGCTCCTGATTATCTATTCAAAAAATAAAACCTATGCCGATGGGGAGACTCTGCTTAGCCGTTAGTGAGCGTATGGAACGCGAACTTACGGATAAGTATACAACTACACATTCGGGTTGAACTCCGCAAGTTTTTGAACCAAAAACTTGCGAGGGAGAGGCTCCTGATTATCTATTCAAAAAATAAAACCTATGCCGATGGGGAGACTCGAACTCCCGACCTACTGATTACGAATCAGTTGCTCTACCACCTGAGCCACACCGGCATATAAACTTTATTATACATAAGTAATCTTCAAGAATAAAATATTGAACCAAGTTCATAAATATTATAAAACAAAAAGAAACACATACAAGAATTTTTTAAGATAGAATGCAAAAAGTTTAATAAAGTGAATATACAAAAAGTAATAAATATGAAATGTAACAATTGGTATACAATTATTCCAAAATTATTATTTATAATTTATCATGTAAGAGTATAATTTATGTTAGGAGTGTAAAATGTTAGAGAAATTAGAAAAATTCCAGTTATTGTTATTGGCAATAGTTATCGGCATTGCGTTAGTTATTACAGCAAATGTGATTACCGGCTCAATCAGTAAGGATAATATATCTGTTACCGGTTCGTACTCACAGAATGTAACTTCTGACAGCGGCCGATTTGAATTTTCAATTGCATCAAGGCAGTCGACGAAGGCCGGAGCATATGCAACAATTAACAAACAATTACCGGTTGTAATAGAATATTTGAAAAGTAAAGGATTTTCAGAAAACGAGATAGAATTACGAGCACCAAGCGGATATAACACTTATAAAGTTACCCCAAACGGAAATACAACCAATGAAATTGCGTATTATAACATTTCACAGCAAATATCAGTAAGTTCTAACGATGTGAATAAAATTAAGGAAACATCGACAGACATAACAAATTTGATTTCACAAGGGATTGATATAAATGTGTACCCTCCATCATACTTTTACTCTAAGCTTTCAGATATGAAGGTACAAATGCTTGAAGAGGCAACAAAAGATGCAAAGCAACGCGCTTCAGCAATGCTTAAAGCGACAAACAACCACGTTGGGAAAATACAGTCTGTAAAAATGGGGGTCTTCCAGATTACGCCTCCGGATTCAACAAATGTTTCTGATATGGGCATAAGCGACACAACAACAATTGAAAAGAAAATTACGTCAGTCGCAAATGTAACATTCAGCATTAAATAAGGAGAATTTAGCATGAAAAAGATTTCAATTTTATTGCTTTTAACTTTTTGTTTTAATCTTCCGGTTTCAGCAATTGATGTACCAATGCCGGTTGGCACTATGCTTAATGATGTCGGTGGCATGCAAAATACAAACTCTCAGCTGAAACTTCTGGAACAACAAAATTTCAGAAGAGAAGAGTACAATGAATTTAAAGACATGAAACAGGTAAAAGAAGAACGAAATAAAAAGCTTGAATACGAAAAGAAATTAGAAGAACAAACTAAACCTTCTGTAATTCCAAGTCAAAATGTAGATTTTGTAAATGATAACGGCCAAATAAAAATTAAAAGTGTTGAATAAACTCTATATGGTATAAAATTGAGGTACGGAGTAAACGCTCTGTATCTCAATTTTTGCATAAAAATTTCTTATATGAGGAATTCCGTACAACTTATTATATCAAAAAACTAATATCATTAAGTACGCTTATTCAGCTTTAATATTCCAAAAGTCCTTTTGAAACATAATCAAAAAAGGAATTAACTCTAAACGGCCAACCAGCATATTAACAATCATAATTATCTTGGAACAAACATGGACATTCTCAAAAGACCCCATCGGACCATTAACACCAAACCCCGGGCCGATATTTCCCAATGCAGTTATAGATGCAGCCAGGCCAACAGTATGACTCTGCTCGATAAGTGTAATCAATATTGCTCCAACGGCAAAAGTAAAGAAATAATAAAACACAAACACAACAACTTGTCTTAATACTTCCGGCGCAACAACATTATTATCAATTTTAACAGTAACAACCGCATTCGGGTGCAAAATTCTCACAATTTCGTTTTTCATAGACTTAATGACGAGCAGCCAACGTGTCATTTTAATACCGCCGCCGGCAGAACTGGCACAAGATCCGAAAAACATTACAATAAACAACATAACTTGAGCAGAATAAGACCACTTAGTGTAATCGGCACTGCCCGAACCGGTTGATGTCATAAGGCTTATAACCTGAAATAATGAATGTCTTACAGCGTCCGCAATATTATAATTATTCTCAAAGCACAAAATTAAAGCTATCAATACAGAGGTTGCAAGTACGACTCCCAGATATAAATTAAATTCATCACTTTTAAAAAACAAAAGTGGATTTCGTTTCTCAAAAACTTTATATTCTAAATTAAAACTTGCGCCGGCGAAAAACATAAAAATTATTATTAACCAAGTCTGTAAAGAGGATCTATATCCCATAATACTTTCAGAATTTGGAGAAAATCCACCAGCCGAAATAGTAGAGAAAGAATTACAGATTGCGTCAAACACCGGCATTCCGGCTATTATAAGCAATAGAATTAGAACAAGTGTCAGCATAAAATATAATTTCCACAAAATAGAAGCCGTATTTCTGACGCGTGGAGTAAATTTGTCCTCAGTCGGCCCCGGGGTTTCCGCAAAAAACATTTGGCGCCCCGCCACTGCAAATTGAGGAAGAACAGCAACAAAAAGTACTATAATTCCTAAACCGCCTAACCACTGGCTTAAACTTCTCCAAAAAAAGAATGCCTGAGGGTAATTATAATGTGACAGTATGGTTGCACCGGTTGTTGTAATTCCCGAAGTTGCCTCAAACAGTGAATCAACTATTGACAAGTTATAAAATAAATACGGCACAGCCGATAATAACGCAAAAATAATCCATGAGGCAGCAACTATAAATAAAGCTTCAGATTTTTTTATGTCATTAAGGTTTTCAAGTTCGCAAGATTTTGGAACAAGCTTTCTCATCAAATATCCAAATCCTGCCGCTAAAATAGCCGCACTAATAAATGGCAAAACAGAATTAAAATCCTTTGAAATTAATGCAACAATAATTGGCAATAAAAGTACTAAACTTATATATAGCATAATTAAACTAATTGCATTAACAATATAACTGAGTCTCATCTACTTCACCTTAAAAAATTCTTTAACAATTGCAGCATTTTCTGCTTTTGTAAAAATAATCAGAACATCGTTAAGTCTAAGCTCTGTATCCCCTTTAGGAATAATAACTTTCCCTTGGCGCTGTATAATCCCAATAATAGAAGGAGCCGGAAAAGAAAGATCCATAACCTTTTTGCGGTCAAAATCCTGCTTTACGGAAATCTCAAGAACTTCCCCCTTGCCCTGTTCAACAGTAGCAAGAATATCAACATCATTTTCCGCCAAATCATTTTTGACTTCATTTATAGCAGAATTTTTAGGGGATATTGCAACATCAATTCCAACCTTTTCAAATAACGGAATATTTAACACCTTGGAAACACGGGAAATAACTCTCTTCACCCCAAGCTGTTTTGCAAGCAAAGAACAAAGGAGATTTTTTTCGTCATTGTTCGTAACACTAATGACAACATCGCTCATACCAATTGACTCTTCATCTAAAAGTTTCAGATCTGTACCATCACCGTGAATAACCAGAGAATGACGCAATTCTTCAGATAAACATTCGCAGCGAGAGTAGTTAGTCTCGATAACTTTAGTTTTTATTTTAAGACTCTCAAGATTTTTGGCAAGCATCATACCAACAGTTCCGCCGCCAATAATTGCGACACTTTTTACATATTCTTTTTCATGGAAAAAAGTTCCTGCAAGTATGTCCAAAGAATGAGATGTTCCCATAAAAATCAACTTGTCATCTACTTTCAAAACAGTCTCGCCATTAGGAATAAAAAGTTCCCCATCTCGAGTTATACCGACAATTAATGTATCTTGGGTAAACTTACATTCCATAACCTTCTTATCAACAATAGGAAGATTTGCATGAACTTTATACTCCAGAAGTCTAGCCCGGCCGTCAGCAAAATTTTCTACATCAAGCGCCCTTGCAACAGTAACGATTCTAAAAATTTCCTGGGTAAGAAGTTCTTCAGGCCAAATAATATAGTCAATAAAAAAGTCTCCGCACAGTCCGTTATTTTTTTCAAAATAAAGAGTATTTTTATATTCTTCCCTTGAGACAAAACAGATAGTTCTTATCCCGCCAAGCTTCTTTGCTGATAAACAGGCAACAATATTTGCCTCATCCAAAGGTGTACATGCAATAAAAACATCAGAATTTATAATGTCGGCTTGATTTAAAACTTTTAAATCACAAGCATTTCCTTCAACAAAACTTATATCAAGTTTTGAAAATTCTTCATTTCTGTTTTCGTCTCTATCTATAATTGTAATATCGTGATCTTCAAAAAATTCCGTTGCGAGAAGACATCCAACTTCAGTTGCGCCAAAAATTACTATTTTCATAATATTTTTTATTTTCTCATTCCATCATACTTGTTACGTTAAAAAAATTGCAATTAAATAGATTATGATATTTTGGATTACACCAAGCGCAATAATCGCAATAATAGGTGAAATATCAATCATACCAATAGGCGGTATAATTTTTCTGAAAATATTCAAATAAGCATCCGTAACCTGTCTTATAGTAAAATAAGGCTGCTTATACCAATCAATGTTTGGGAAAAAACTTAACAAACATCTTATTAAAATTATAATATAAAACAGGGAAAAAACACTGTTTATACCGCTTATTAATGCTTTAACCATAAAGTTTAATCCTTTCTTTAAAGCTGAGAATGAGCTTTAGTCATAGCACATTGACAGTTATTTCTTTCCGCAGGAATTTTCTCAATTAACTTAAATAATAATGATTTAAGATTAGCCAAATTAGAATTAAAGACCTGAGTAACTTCCTGATGCGATACCGGAGGAACGTCACTAACCAATCCTGCATCATAATCCGTAACCAACGTGATATTTAGAGGACACATATCCATTTCTTTAACAAGATAATTTTCAGGGAAAGCAGACATATTAATAACTGTCCAGCCCTGGTTTGTAAAGAACTGAGATTCGGCCTTAGTAGAGAACCTTGGGCCGTTAATTACAACAATAGTTCCGGATTCATGAACATTTATTCCGATTTCTTTAGCTGTTTCAATAGCAAGCTTTCTTAATTCAGGACAATATGTTTCGGCCGCAGAAGGATGGGTAACAATAGGCCCTTCAAAAAATGTAGACTTTCTTCCGTCAGTCCAGTCAACAAACTGGTCGCAAATTACAAAATCGCCAGGTTTGACATTTTTCTGTAAACTACCCGAAGCACAAGGAGAAATAACTCTTTCAACACCAATAGACTTCATTGCCCAAACATTAGCACGGTAATTAATCATATGAGGAAGCAAAGTATGATTTCTGCCATGACGCGGCATGAAGGCAACCTTATGAGGACCGACTGTCCCTATAAAAAGATTGTCACTAGGCATACCGTAAGGTGTTTCAACACGAACCTCTTCTATGTTTTCCAAAAACTTATAAAAACCGGTTCCGCCAAATACACCGATTGTGGCTAATTTTTTATCTGTCATATATTTCTCCTTATTTATATCCTATTTATTTTATAAAGTGAGTTTAGCAGAAAAAAAAAACTTATGCAAACAAAAAACAATCTTTACATGTAAAGCCAGACAAAACATGTAAAATATAAAGGATTTAAAAGATTTCCGGTCGCAACAATTCTCAATAATCCGTTGCCAAGGATTTTTTTTTTATGTATTGTTTTATTGAGATAGATATGTTCAGGAAGGGAAATTAATGGAAAAGGGATACGTCGAAAACGGTTTTATCGTTGATTTGGCACACGCTAAAAAAACATCGGAAGTTCTTTATGAATTAAGTAAGGTTCTCGATATGCCTGAGGCTAAAAATAAGAATATTTGCCTCAAACTTGGAGAAATGAATTTAACAGAACCGGAACTTGTCAGCATAAAAGCACTGATAGAAACAATGCACTCTAATATAGAATTTATCAGTACTTCTTCTGAGATAACAGCAGCATCAGCTAAAGAACTTGGGATTGAGATTTCCAATATCGGCACAGTATTGCCGGCACTTGATATAAAAGCAAGTGAAGAAAAAAATGAATCGGTAAATGCAGAATTGGAAACAGCATTAGATAAAATATTCGGGGATGTAGATTTTGACGAACAAGATCCTGACCATAAAGCAGCAGAAGAAGATACAACCAATAAGGAAAATTCCTCTGATGAAGGAAAAGAAGTTCAGCTGGTGACATTTGAAGAACCGGAAGATCTTGAAACATTGAGAAAGAAAGACCGGGAAACAGAAAAACTTCCAACCCTTTATATTCACAGAACTATACGTTCAGGACAAAGTATATCATCAGAGGGAAATATTGTAATAATTGGTGATGTAAATCCCGGAGCAGAAATTATTGCCAAAGGTGATATTACCGTATGGGGTATTCTTGGAGGGATTGCACACGCTGGTTCTGACGGAAATACGTACTCAAAAATACGTGCACTTAAATTAAATGCAATTCAAATAAGAATAGGCAATATTTTTGCCCGCCGGCCAGATACGGTAAATACACCATATATTCACCGTACGGATTCTTATGTTCCGGAAGAAGCACGCGTGAACAAAAATCACATTATGATTTACAAACTTCATGAAGCCTAATTGGAGATAAAGAATTATGACAGCATTAGTTGAAGAAGAAAAAACAGTTAATAAAAAAGGAGATATAATGAGCGGTCGAGTAATAGTTATTACATCCGGGAAAGGCGGGGTAGGAAAAACTACCACTAACGCAAATATAGGCACTGCATTAGCAAGAGCCGGCAAAAAAGTCGTTATGATAGATACAGATTTGGGTTTGAGAAATTTAGACCTTCTTCTTGGCTTAGAAAACAGAATTGTTTATACAATTGTTGATGTTGTAGAAGAACGCTGCAAACTTAAACAAGCACTGGTAAAAGATAAGAAAAATCCTAATCTTTGTCTTCTTGCAGCAGCTCAGACAAGGGATAAAACAGCGGTAACCGAAGAACAGCTCAAAGATATCTGTGAAGAGTTAAAGAAAGATTTTGATTTCATTCTTGTTGATTGCCCAGCCGGAATTGAGCAAGGATTTCAAAATGCAGTTGCAGGGGCATCTGAAGCAATTGTTGTTACAACACCGGAAATGTCGGCTGTACGCGATGCCGATAGAATTATAGGTCTCCTAGAGGCAAAAGAAGAAATCAAATCATATAAACTGCTCATTAACCGTGTTAGACCAAGTATGATTAAATCAAATGATATGATGAGTGTAGAAGATGTTGTAGAAATTCTCTCTGCCCCGCTTGTCGGAATTATACCGGAAGATACCGGAATTATCACTTCAACAAACAAAGGCGAACCTATTGTTAATGATGAAAAATCTCTTGCAGGACAAGCTTACAGAAATGTTGCAAGAAGAATTATAGGAGAAGATGTGCCTTTCCTGAACCTTGAAGAAGACACAAGTATCATGTCTAAAGTTAAAAAATTTTTTACAGGGTTAATGGGGAAGGAGAAGTAAGATGAAAGATATATTCACTGATTTATATAACAAAGTTCTAGGCTTCTTCCGCCAGACAGAAAAAAAAGAAGAAGAAAGTGCAAAAGCTGTTGCCTGCAACAGATTAAAATTTGTACTTATGCAGGATAGAACAAATCTTACTCCTGAATTGATGGATAGAATGCGCAAAGAATTAATCGAACTTCTTTCAAAATATGTTGAAATGGACAAAGAAGCACTTGAATTAGGGTTCGAGCAGGAAGGAAATCAAATGGCGTTAATGCTTTCAATTCCGGTTTTGCGCGCAAAGGATGAAGCTGAAATAGAAGCAATCCTCGAAAAAGAAGATGAAGAAAAGGCAAAAAAGGAAGAAGAGAATACAACTGAACCCAAAGATGATACTGACGAAAATAATGTAGACGACTCAGATGCGGATGAAACTTCTGATTCAGATGAGAATCCGGAAACAATATCAGATGATATTATTGTTGAAGAAGTTGAGATAGAAATCATTCCGGAAGAAGAAGAAAGCGCAGAACCAAAAGAAAAAAAGAAAAATAAAGCCTCAAAAACTTCTAAATAATAGAAAAATAAATAAATTTAAATATACTTTTATAAAGCAGCTCAAAGTTAAGGGCTGCTTTAAATTATAAAGAATATTCACTTAAGATATAGAACAAATTTTTCTCCCGGAATATTCAATGCAGCGAATAAATCGCTTGTAAAAAAAACATATTTGTAGTATATTTCCAACCAGCAGGGGTATAAGTGAAAGATAACAGTAAATTGGATTTAGAAGCTATAGCAAAAGAATGCAATTTATATGATGAAAATAATACTGATAAAATTATCAGTAAAATTCGTTCACTTGATGAAATTTATGAAAATGATAATCTTGTAAAAATTTATAATTATTTTTTAACTGAGTGTAAAAACCCGACAGTCTTATCAGAACTTATAAGATGTGAAGATCGTTTCAGGGATAAAACATCACTTGCACCGCTTGTGGATATACTGCTTTTAAAAAGCGGGACTGAAGAAATTAATAAGGACGAATTTATAAATGTCCGTGTGATGTGCGCAAAGGCAATAGCGAATTTAAAAGACACTTCAGCTGTTAATTCACTGTTGTACTGCCTGAATAATAAAAAGGAAAACTATAAAGTCAGATTTGCATGCGCTGATGCGCTTGGGAAAATCGGAGATCGTTACGCTGTAGCTCCGCTTATAGATGTTGTTAAAGATGAAGACGAAAGGTCCGTGTACTTAAGGGAATCAGCGGCTTCTGCGCTTGGTATGCTTGGGGATCTTAGGGCGGTTGATCCTTTAGTTAGCATACTCGAAACGAAAAAAGGGATTGTTGATAAATTCACTTTTCTCAAAGAACGGGTTATTGAGGCTTTAGGAAAATTGAGACTTAACGGGAACGAAAGAGTCTTTAATGCATTAAAAAACTCGCTAATGGATGAGTCAGCACAAATAAGAATTAACGCAATAGAAGCAATTATGGAATCGGAAAATCCTGAAGCTGCGGATATAATAAAACCATGTCTTTTTGATACAGACCAGGAAGTTCAAAAAAATGCACTAATCGCATTATACAATCTTCTTGGCAGAAGTATTCTTGATGAGGTAATCAATTCTAAAGATTATAGTGACGCCCTAAAAATAGAGGCCGTTTCAATAATTGATGAATATGAAACAGAAGAAGAGGAAAATAAAAATGACATATAAATCGATAATTTTATTATCAGGAGGTTTGGATTCTCTGATTTGTCTCGGCCTGTGTAAAGATGAATATAATGTTGAACTTGCATTAACATTCGATTATGGACAAAAATCAGCGGGAAAAGAAATTGAAGCCTCAAAAAAAATTTCAGAATACTACAATGTCAGCCATAAAGTTATTAAACTTGACTGGTTAAAGGAAATAACAAATACAGCACTTGTTTCTGACAAAGAATTGCCGCATGGTATAGATAACCCTGAAGAATCCGCAAAGGCGGTATGGGTTCCTAACAGAAATGCACTTTTTTTGAACATAGCAGGCTCATATGCTGACAGTGAAAATTTTACACATATAATTTTAGGAGCAAACAAAGAAGAGGGGGAAACATTTCCGGATAACACAAAGGAATTTGCCCAAAGAGCAGAAGCACTATTTGAGTATTCAACATTGAATAAACCGCATGTTCTCGTCCCCTTGATAAATTATGATAAAAATGATATAGTTAATTTAGCATTAAAATATTCTATGCCGTTAGAGCTGGTTCAAAGCTGCTACAGTGAGGGGGAAAAACATTGCGGAATATGCGAATCCTGCACCAGACTAAAAAATGCTTTAATAAACAATGGTGATACACATTATATAAAGGTGTTATTTGAAAATTAATATGAAAACATTACTTATTGATAAAGAAATAAAATATGAGGGTTTCCAGCTGGCTCCACACTGGATCTATAAAAATTTTAAAATTCAAGGTGATGCAATTGTCGCTTTTATCGGAGAATGCGATGTAAAACTTAATGAAATGGTTGATATTGAAGATGTAATAAACAATGAACCAATATACAGTAAACTCATGTTGAGTTTTATATCGGAACAGTTTAACATTGGACTTGTAGAAGGTGTATTTCGTCAACGTCTTCTTATTTGCGTGATAAAAGAGGCGCTTGAAAAAAGAGGGATAAAAATTATCAGAAACGGAGATGATCTTTTCTTTAACGGTAAAAAACTAACCGTATCAATTGCAACAAAATCAACAACTTCTGTTCTAATTCACACCGGCATAAACATAATCTCAAGCGGCGCCCCGGTTAAGGCTTCAGGATTGAAAGAAGATATTGGTATTGAAAATATAGAAGAATTTGCACTGGAAGTTCTGAAAAGTTATTCTGAAGAAATTCATGATATAATACAAGCAAGTACAAAGGTCAGAGGAGTATAACATGAGAATTGAAAGTGAAAATAAAAAAACTGATCAGATAACATATAAAGACTATAAAAAGAAAAATGAAAAGAACCAAAAACAAACGATATTGATGTTTATATCAATATTTATGGTTTTACTGTTAGTATTTTTGGGATTTGCGAAAATAATGTCTCCGGATGTAGACATAGCGATTGGCGACGAAAGTACGCAGACGCAATATGAAGAAGAGGATGACAGCTACCAAGGTGGAGTTGACCATCGTCTTAAAAAACTTCAAGAAGAAGATGATGGAGTTGGCCTTGCTTCAGAAGAAGTTGTTGCAGAAGATGCAGGAGTTGTTAAAATTCCTAAAAAAGAGGAAAATCAAGCGGAAGAACAACCGGAAGAAAAAGTGGAAGATTCAATAACTCTAGAAAAACCGCCCCAAACTTCATCAACCCAAGCTCCAACGCCGGCCGCTGCGATTCCATCTTCAACACAAACTGCAGCTTCCGAAACAACTGTTCAAAACACTGTTACATACAGAGTTGTTGTCGGGATGTACAATACACCGGCACAAGCAGATGTTGCTCGTGGGATTTTGCAGGATGCAGGGCTTGGAGTTACACCTCACGTAAGACAAATGGGTAACGGATATACCTTACAAGTAGGAGCATACAGCTCAAAAGATTCTGCTAATAATCTTTCAAACAAGCTTTTGATGAATAATTATCCTGCAAGAGTTGTAATTGAGTAACAATTGCAACTCTTGATATATGTATGATATAAGAATGCATTTCTATTGGGGGAAACTCTAAGCCTTTTCTACCACGGATAATCGTCCTTGATTTCCCAACCATCTATCATCAATAACATTGTGCAACCGTGACGATATAAAGCATCATTATCATCAGATTTTGATTTTTTACACGAAACTTCCTGGTTATTCCCATTGGCAGACTCAACTAAAAAACCATTAAAAATATCGTCTCTTGTTACACCTTTACTATAGCCATATGGGAAAAAGCCGTCTGAATTTAACTGAAAGTAAAAAGTATCGTAGCCTAAAAAATTTGGGCGTTTATTAGAATTGACATCAATCAACACAGCTAAAAAATATTTATTCAAAGACTGAGCAGCGCCTCCCAATGCGTTAGGGGAAATTACAGAAATATTAACCCCATTTGGCAACGTATATGATTTTCCACTTACACTAACAGCCGAACCACATTTTGCCGTAACATCAGCACTATTTCCCTCTCCGCACAGTTTAACACCTTTTAAGTAAGGAAATATATACTTTTCTAAAAAATCATCCATTTCTAAACTATTGTCCCAATATTTTAATTCACCGTTTTGGACTTCAGAAAGCTTAATAGCCTGGGTTATCATTGAATAGGTCTGTTTAACTCTTGTTGCAACAACATTCTTCTCATACTGTGCAATCAGGGTTGGCAGCGTCATAGCGGCAACAACACCGATTATGCCAAGGGTAATTAAAACCTCTGCCAGGGTAAAAGCAGCTTTACTAGGTGTGGAGTCAGCTTTTTGTAGGTTGGGGTTTCTACCCCAACATAATTTCATTGTTGGGCTGAAAGCCCAACCTACTTTATCTAATACCTCTTTCCCTGATACAGTACAGATTGTCACACATTTTTGATGGTGGCTAGATCCTGAAACGAGTTCAGGATGACAGTTGGTTAATTCTTGAAATTCATTATTTTTGTTGGGGTGGAAACCCCAACCTACATTAATCTTAAAATTATTTTTATCTGATACAGAAAACTTTGATTTGGAGAAATTTTTGAAGAAAGGTATTTTTGACAAAAACCCTTGTCCCCCTTGAGGTTCTTTACCCCCCCCCCCCCGTATTACTTACTATTATTGACTTTTCCATATATCTACCTCCTTTTTCTTTTATTATATACTATTTCTTATATTTTTCAAGTCCCGTTCTGAAATTTAAATTCCACGACTCATAATGCTTTCTTTTTGCTTCCTTTTTCTTTCGGCTAAAGAAAAAAGAAGTTGGCTTTCAGACCAATATTTGTTTTTGTGTGCAGTTGGCTGAATATTTTTAACGGCGGCTAGATCCTGAAACAAGTTCAGGATGACAGTTGGTTGTTTTTTGAATTTCTTTATTTTTGTTGGGGTAGAAACCCCAACCTACATTATTTCCAGAAAATCCGCTTCCCGCTAAAGAAAATTCGTTTTAAGTCATTAAAGGATAAATCAAATCTCACGACTCATAGCGCTTTCTTTTTTGCTTACTTTTTTCTTTCGGCTAAAGAAAAAAGTAAGTGAAGGATGACATGGAAAATTTTTTATTGACCTTTTCCAATGCGTCCCACACAACGGAGCGTTATGGGATGTCCATCCTGGACAAAGCACAGCATTATAATGCATAAGCAGCATACATATCTTGAAATTCTCGAACATTTCGAAATTTAAGCAACAACATTAATACTTCCTTTTTTAATTTTTTGTGCAAGTTCTTCCCTAGTAATTTTACCATCCTTATTGAGATCCAATCCGGAATTTCCCTCATACAATCCGTCGCCCTTTTTGCTTATATAAGACTGTCGTTTTGCATTTGCAGGAGCAAAGTTTATAGCGTATAGTTCTCCGGCATTTAATTTGTGACCGATTGGAAATCCCGCTATCTGTTTTGCCCTTAAAAGAGATTTTTCAGCCCAATCAAGCTGTTCAAGCGGGGACATTTGTGCAATTTTTTCTTTAGTAAGATTTGCTCCGTATATGGAATTCAAATCTTTTATATTTATATCCGTAAACTGAATTAATCCAATAGCAGACCTGCCATTCCAATTTCTAGGGATTGTACGGAATGACGACTCACAGTATATTAAGCCTAACAAATCCTTATAATCACAGTTAACTTTTTCAGCAATTTTTTTAATTCTTTTCTTTATGGCCTCTCCTAAAATAACCTTTGAGCCAGAAAATTGGATATCGGCAGTATACTCAGAATTTATGACCAACTCTTCAGACTTATTTGAACTTTTAATCGTAGAAGGAGATAAGACAGATTTTCCTGTGTCGGAATTCGAAGATTTTAAGGTATTCGTAGCCAAACCTAAATTTACAGAGGCCAAACGCTCCTCTGATAAATTACTAACAGGAGAACTTTTTAAAAGATTTGAAAGCAGATTACCTACTTTCTCCGGGGAAGATTGGGAGGTTATATTTATTTTGGGGTCGTTATTGATATCTGTATCTGCCCCGCTGTTCAAATTTGACAAAAGCCCGCCTACAGAATCTGATATGCGGGGATAAAAATTAATTGATTGGGGATTTGAATAATAATATACAGAAGGCGGAGAATAATAAAAATTCATAAACGGAGAAAAGGAATTGCCATTTAAAAGTCCTTTCCAAAAAGAATTAATGAGGTTAAATCCCAAATATAAGCGTGTGTTTAAATAATTGTAATAATTCCAATAACCAAAAAACATTTTGATTTTTCCCCGATTTATTCCCCTTAAATATATAAAGTCATTTTAATTATTAAAATTGCCACCAGAAAAAGGTTGATGTAAAAAAATATTAACAAATTATATTATTAACTTATGTAAAATTATTTTTTATTGTATTATAAAATCAGGGTAGAGATAATTATGTTTAATGAAACAAAAACACACGAAATTACTGTCGACGTTGTAATCTTAACAATAATCAATAATGCAATACAAGTATTGCTGGTTAAGAGATTAAACGAACCTTTCAAAGATAAGTGGGCTATTCCCGGCGGTTATGTGCGACTGAGTGAAAACCTTGATCAGGCCGCATTAAGAGTTTTGAAAGAGAGAACAAATGTAGACAGCATTTATCTTGAACAGTTGTATACTTTTGGTGACCCGCTAAGGCACCCGAATGCAAGAGTCATTACCTGCGCTTACTTTGCGTTGGTTCGCGCGGAAGACTTAAAAATAGTTTCTACCCCGGAATTGGGCTGGCATAAAGTTTCTGACCTGCCTCCTCTTGCGTTTGATCATAAAGAAATTATTCAATATTCGCTCAAAAGAACACGTGAAAGATTAGAAATTTGCCCGGTAGCTTATCAGCTTTTGAATGAAAAATTTACGCTTACTGAAATGCAAAAATCTTATGAGCTAATTATGGGTAAAAAATTAGATAAACGTAATTTCAGGAAAAAAGCGCTTGCGACAGAAGGACTCATTGAGCTTGATGAATACACAAAGTCATCTTCCAAACGCCCGGCAAGATTATATACATTTGAAAATATTAAACTAAATTCAAAACGTGCTCATTTCATTTCTAAGAAAAAGGAGAAAAAATCATAATGTTAACATTTATCTGGACTATACAAATAATTTCATCAGTCTTATTAATTATATTAATCCTTCTACATTCCCCGAAAGGTGATGGAATTGCAGGAATAGGCGGAGCTTCACAGCTTTTTTCTTCACAGAAAAGTGCAGAAAAAGGATTAAATAAACTTACCGGTATAATCGCTGGGATATTCCTGATTTGTACGTTTCTACTAGGGTTCGGTCTGGTTAAATAAACGATACGGGATAAATTTTTATGAATATATTAATTACCGGAGCGTCAAAAGGCATTGGGCGGGTAATTGCATTGGAACTTATTGCTGCAGAATATGGAAATATCTTTGTCACCGGAAGAAATGAACAGCAGCTTCAATCTTTAAGTGCGACATCCTATTGTACTTGTGACTTGAATAAAGATCCTGAAAAACTTTTTGAATTTATAGAAAAAAACAATATTGATGTATTGATTAATAATGCCGGAGAATACATTTACAGCCCTCTGGATAAGATGAAAGAAGAAGATATAAAAAGAATATTTACCACAAATCTTCTGACGCCCTGCTCGCTTATAGCAAAAGCAATACCTCATATGAAATCAAAAAAATGGGGAAGAATAATAAATATAGGATCAATATCCGGTGTTATGGGAGAGGCTAACGCGTCTATTTACTCGGCCTCTAAAGCCGGATTGATTGGCTTATCAAAAGCCCTGGCTCTTGAGCTTGCAGAATATAATATTACGGTAAATACAATTAACCCGGGATGGGTTGAAACAGACTTGGGTACTAATTCTATTGAAGAAAGTGACTTTTCTAAAGAAGAAATTCTTGATTGCATTCCGCAAAAAAGGTTTGTCGAACCTAAAGAAATTGCTGGGTTGGTAAAATATCTAATAAGTGATGCTGCTAAAGGAATTACCGGTCAGGGCATAAATATTTGCGCAGGATTAAGTGTCGGTATCTAAGATTGCGGATATCGCGAAATCCGGTTAAATTATCATTAAATGGGGAAGTTAAAACTTTCTGGCAGAATCGATTTTTTTAAGTGATAACTTTGAAAGTAATACCGCGGCAATCATAAATACACAGCCAAGAATTTCTCTCACATTCATTACTTCATGTAAAATTAATGTCCCGCCAACAACAGCAAACACTGATTCAAGACAAAGAATTAAAGAGGCTAATACAGGAGGAGTGTATTTTTGTCCGAAAATCTGAAGAGTATATGCAATACCACAAGTTACAATTCCTGCAAACAGAAGCGGTATCCTGCATTCATAAATAGAACTTAGATCCGGAGCTTCAAACAACAACATCAACGGTAACGAAAATATTGCCACAGTAAAAAATTGCAAACATGAAAGTTTTACAGCATCGGTTCTTTGAGAATAATAATTAACAACAAGAATATGAACCCCATAGAAAAATGCACTGATCAACAAAATTCCGTCATATATATTAAATTGTGATAAATCAGCATTAAAACACAAAAGATATAAACCTATCACAGCAATCAAAACACTCAATTTCACATTAAAATTAAGTTTTTTACCGAGAATAGCGCCAATTAATGGCACATAAATTATATAAAGTGCAGATATAAATCCCGCTTTACCCGCATTTACAAACTGCATACAATATTGCTGAAGTGTAATCGCGCAAAAAAGTGCAGCCCCGCATATAATCCCGCCTTTAAATAAAATTACATGCTGAAGTTCTTTTATTTTTTCCAATCTATAATTATTTCCTTTAATTAATTTTATCAAACCAATTAAAGGAAGCAGGCTCAATCCGCCAAGAAAACTTCTTATTGTATTAAACGTATAAGGACCGATATAATCCATTCCGGCACGTTGCGCCACAAACGCCAGCCCCCATATTAAGGCAGTTAAAAACAATGCAATATTTGACAGAATGTTTTTATTCATGAAAATTTCCTCTACAATTATTATATACTTTTTATAAAAATAAAAAAAGTAATTAAATATTTAGCATCTTCACAAATAATATCAATATCTCTCATCCGAAAAAGTATAACCATGCGGCTATACTTTTTTGTTTATTTAATGTGTGCCTATAACTAGCGTTGACGATAAACTTTATTAGTATAATTTTCAATAAACGGAGTATCAATCTCAAATACATGTATTCTTGCCGGACCAACATCGACTCTTAACTCATTTGGTGCAGCCTGGAATATACTTTCTTTTCCATAAGAAGGAAGAAGATTTTCCAATTTCTGGTCAGCCCGTAAGGTTGGAATTTTTATTTTACAAGCAACAGCTCTGTTGACATTTTTATTCGCAACAACAAGAAGAGTCTTTCCTTCATAATGCCTTGCATATGAGATAATCTGATCATTCTTGTCGCCTACCTTATCCAGTTCTATAAATGTTCCTTTAGGCCCAACAATGTCAGAATATTTATCTCTTAAAGCATGAGCGTCCCGAACAAAAGCTCTGATAGTTTCATCATCACCGCCCGGTTTACGGGAAAGATTAAACAAATCCAATTTACCGTAATGAACTTCCATTTCATGATTATCTGTCTGTGTTTGTTCAGAGTGCTTGTTTGCATATTTTCTTAAATAATTATCTCCGGTCTGGAAGCCATCAACTTCATACATATTTGTCATAGGGATAGTTGCTTGAAGCCCCATAATTAATTTACAAAAATCAGCTCCGCCATGAAACATCGGAGATAAATCATCATGTGAAGCAAATGAAGCTATTAAGGATTTTCCCTGCTCAACCTTATATGACAAATCAAGATTTTCTTTTAAATAATTTATAAAATCAGTTGCGGTTTTCCACTCACTAAACAAGTGATACTGCCCATAGAAAGAATCAAATCCCGCACGCAATGCATCGTCAGGTCTATCAGCCGGCATATTTATCATTGGAGAGGCATCTTCATGAGTATATGTTTCTGCAAGCCACGCAAACTCCGGATCACGTTGTCTTGAATATTTAATCAATATATCCCAAAACTCAACAGGTTTTGCTCTTGAAACATCGGCTCTTATTCCATCTACACCTAAGTCTATACACATATCAATGAATTGTTTATGCAATTCAAGAAGTTTTGGATTTAAAGTTCTTTTACCTTCATCTTCCCAAGGCTGGAACATTCTGATATCATTCCATCCCTGAGGAGTCTTTGCCATCCCGTCTTTTTCTATAGCCATCCACTCAGGATGCGCTTCAAACATTTGTGTTGAAGCGCAACTAGGCATATCAAGCATAACTTTTATATCCCGCTTATGACATTCGTTTATAAAGTTTTTGAATTGTTCTTTAGGACTTCTCGGATCACTTGGATCTGCAAGCATAGGATCTATTTCAAGCATATCCAAAGGAGAATAAATTGAACCGGCAGTTCCCATTGCTTTCTTTTTACCAGGCGTATTTACCGGCAGTACATGCAGACAATTGAAACCGTCTTCTTTTACTTCATCAAGTCTCTCTATAGCATTTTTGAATGTACCATGTTCTTCATTTCCATCAATATAATCATTCCCGTTAGCATCTTTAGCGTTAAATATTCTTGGAATTATTGCCAAAATCTTTGCATCACAATTTTTAAACAATGTTTTTAAATCATTTGTATAGAGCATCTTTTTAAGATTTTTTCTATTCTCAATCTTTTCAAGACTATCAAATTTTTTAACGACAGGCGCATTTTGCGCAGAGATGCTGTTCAGGTATTTACTCAGCAGATCTGAATTTTGTACTTTACTATTTGAAGTTTCTGTAAAGTTTTTGTCATTTTTAACCGGAGTGTTACCTGTGGTTTGTTGAATATTATTTAATTTTATACTTAGAAGATTTGTATTCAACATAATCTACACCTTGCCTTTTTTTAAATGTTTATTATTACCGCGGCCAAAGAAGAACTGAGAAAGAACCGTAAAGCCTAAAAGTCCTGCCCCAAACCCGCCAAACATTTTCAGCCATTTTCTGGTATTATAACTTTGTTTACAGCTGTTAGCCAACACTTCATCCAACGCTGCCCCAACGGCATTACTTCTATATTTCGGAGTTGAGCTTGAATAAATTCTTTGTTTAGAACCATCAGGCTTGTAATCCCATTGATCATTTACAACATGATCCGGGAACATAAAGTTATACATATTTCCAACTGCCGAGGACATGTTATTTCGATAATCTTCAAGGATACGTTTTACAGAAGAATGATCTGCCAGAGCAGCTGTTGTTTCGGAATTTAACGGAATACCAAACAATGTATTCATTACACGCTTGAAAAAGCTTATATCACTAGGAATAAATACTCCATGTTTTGAAAGTTTTTCTTTATTGTAATATTTATAGTTTACAGATCCATCCTTATTGAATGCAATAGCATCTTTATCATCTTTATTTGGTCTGAGGTTTCTTAGAACTTCAAATTTTACGGAGTAATCTGATATTCTGCCTTCTGTAGTGAGGTATTCTATAAATCCGGTAATTTCTTCCTTTATTTCTCTCGGAATTTGGTCTTTTCCAAGGAATTTAAAGTCCGGATTCTTGTATATAGTTCTATATGTATTAACTTTATTTAATACAGCCGCAAATGTATTTTTCAGGTTTGACAAATTATCATTAACAAAAGCTTTTGTAATTCCCATTAAACTGCCGTTTTCCTTACCTTTATAACCGACAAGTTTTCTTGCAGTATATTCAAATTTGAACGATGGATCAAATGTTCTGAAACGGGTAGCAGCAGCATTTAAAGAAGTTTCAACCTGCTTAATAAACTTCCCTGTCATATCATCAGGCTTAACATGTTTCTCAATTTGGGAAAGTTTTGCAGCCAGGTTTCCGACAAATTTTTTATATTCTTCCGGAGATGAAGTCGCAAACTCCCAAACTTTTTTATTGAACAAATCGCCGACCATGGTTCGGTCAAATCTTGTATCTTCAATTTCCTGCGGTGTAATTTTTAAAATATCAAGCAGCGAGTTAACAACATCATTCCAATATTTTGCTTTAGCTGTATTTGGTGCTTGGGCAAGTTTTCTGTAGGAATATACATTTAGTGCTGTATTTTCCGAACAAAAAGCAGTCATTTCATTTGCAAAACTTTTTATAAGTTTAATAGAATTTTCGTCTAATATATTAGCAGATCTTGAAGTCAAAACCTCTTCAAGAGATTTAAGGTTATTATCCGACGGCCCCTCAAGCAACGCTCCAACTAACCGGCGTTTCAAATTATTTGAAACTGATGCCCCGCTTGTTTCAAGATGTTCAATATTGTCTTCAACAATAAGCGTTATTTCTGAAATAATTGAGCGAATATCTCTGATTCCAAGAGGACGTCCATAATATTTTTCAGTAGTTAAAAGAGAATGAATTTGTTCCTGGGACGGAATTATTACATTCAAATTTTGCGGAAGTATTTTATCTATAGCGGTTCGCTGTAAAATTCCACGAACCGAATCCGCTATAGATTTTGTCTGAGTTTCGGTAATCTTGTATTGTCCGCTCGGGAATAGTCTTTCCAGGTCTTTCTTAACACCGATTTTTACATTCGGATCAAGTCTTGTTACAAGAGCATCGGAGAGTTCTTCTATTAAATCTTCTGTTACAGGTTTTCCGCTATTTAATTCGATAACTCTGTTTACATTATTAATAATATCATCAGTCCTAAAGTTTTTGCTTACTGTTGAGAAATTAACAAGAATGTTGTCAATTTTCTTGTTCATATAGTAATTTTGCAATTTCTCAACATAAGGTTCGAGTCTGTTACAGATAAGGGAACTCATAACCGGAGTAGCAAAACCTGCCGTTAACATCCACATCGTATTATTCTGTAAAGCAATCTGGCGCATTTTTTCCTGAACAGCGTCTCTTCTGTTAGGCATATTTTTCGGTATGCGCATGTGGTTGCCAATTCTGTTTATATCTTTATCACTCAGCATATCGTACGCAATAAACTGATTGTCGCTAAAGAAACGTTTTTTACGGCCCTGGCTGTCCTGATACATCATAAACGGACTAAAACCATGTATTATTCTGGCAGGGATATCCAGCGCAATTTTAGGCCACAATGCCATTGAGGCAAAAAATGAGCCCAAGCCCACAAATTCCATTGCTTTTGTTACCGGGCTTTTTTTCATCGAAAACAGGTATGTAGCAATAGCTAATCCGCCAAGTTTCATACCAAGATCATTTAATTTTCCTAACTGATGGTCATTGGCATCACCTTTCCAGGCAGACTTCAGAGCTTTAAAATCAGTAACAATATCATCAACAAAGTACTGAGGAGCTGAGGTTATACTGTTTTTTATTATATGGCCTTTAGGTGGCAGCGGCTGGATAAATGTACGATTTGCAAGCTCCCGATGAATATCAAAATCAGGTTTGACCTTGCGGCGCGTAACAATTTCTATTTCATCAGGTTTTACAGATTCTTCTGATGAAAATGAAGGCCTTTTATTAAGTACGAAGTTATTAATCATATTTGTCCGCATACTAATTCACCACATACTTTCTATTCTTTTCAATTACATCAGCAGAATCAAGTTTTGAAGGCTTATCTCTGCTAATAAGTACATTTGCCAATCCGGCCAAAGTAGAAAAGGCCGCAAGACCTATCACTGATTTTCCGCAATGTTTTGCAAAAATACCTTTTGCATCCGCAGGGCCTTTAAACATTTCAAGCGCACTATTTCCCAAACTTCTAAAGAATGTTTTTATTGTTTTCAGGAATTGATCTTTTTTCCATACTTTCCAGGTTGCGACCTTGAAAAATTCATCCCAAGGTTTTTGAAGTGCAAGGGCTACACCTGCAGCTGCCCATAAATAAGATGAGAATGTTTTTGCAAGATTTGTTTTTACCGCAATTTCCTTAACCCTAGGCTTCACATCCTGGTCTGAATCGTTAAGATTAGTACCAAGACCGATTTTTTTAGCGATTTTATCGAACCAAATATTTCGCGGTTCACCTTTTTCCGTATCTCCATATTTAACTTCCCAACGAGGGAACTCAAGACTTTCTAAAACTTTATGATATTCAAGACTTGTTATATCTGTGTCATTTTTACTTTCTGGAAGTTTAAATTTCAGTTCCGCGTAAGGCTCTTCAGTATCAACGCCGGTAGCCCATTTTACCGGTTTAGTAACAAAACTTTTAGAAATATTTTTTGCCAATGCATAAAATATTACCCCGAGAGCCATCTTGCTGCCAAATTTCGAGGCAGTCATCTTTTCAGGCGGAGAGAAGAACTTATTGGCAGAATTAAATACAGCCATAAACATTAAACTACCGGTTAGATTTGGGATCATACTCATGGTTAAAAATTCATAAAAATTAGAATTTTTACTACCTTTTAAACCTCTTGCCGGATACATAGTCGTTGCATTCGTAAACTTGTCCCACCAGATCATCATCTTTGTTGAAAAATTATTTTCCAATAATACAACCGGATGATGCTTAAGTTCTTCTTTATCGAGTTTACGGGCCGTGAAATTAGTATTATTACTGCTAAAATTGTTTACAGGTAAAATCATTTTAACTCCACACATATATGTCTGTTAGTATAAGGCCGCTCAAGATTTTTTTTTGCCAGCATTAATCATATTGTTACATTTTTTTACATTAGTTCAGTGAAAAGAATACAGCGGTTATAATACCCGCTATTATGCAATAGTAGCCAAATATAGCAAGTGAAAACTTTGATAAAAATTTCATAAAATATTTTATACACAGATATCCAACCACACCTGAAACCAGCGTTCCAGCTATTATAGCATGCCAATTAAATGCCAACGCCTCATGCAAATCGATTTTTACTAACGGATATACCATAGAAGCCCCGAGAATAATCGGAATACTTAGGAGAAAAGAATATCTGGCAGCAGTTACACGATCAAGACCGCTAAAAAGTCCGGTCGCTATTGTCCAGCCAGAGCGGGAAAATCCCGGAAGTGCCGCAAGCCCCTGAGCCAGACCTATTAAAACAGAAGTTTTGAGATCAACCTGAACTTTCTTGGCTGAAACATGTTTGGAAAAGTATTCGCTTAATAAAAGGACAATTCCGGTTAAAAATAACAAAATTCCAACCAATTCAGGCCTGAACACCAAAAATGCTGCATATTCATTAATAGGATAAGCCAAAACTATTGTTATAATGGTTCCAAGAACTATGTATAATCCAAGTTTAGCCTCATTATCAGACCAGTTTTTTGTTTTGATTGCGTTCCACACTGCCTTAAGAATTTGGATGATATCTTTTCTGAAAAATATCAAAACCGCAACAAGTGTTCCAAGATGAACCATTATGTCAAAAAATATTTCCTGAGTAGATTGTTCATGCACCGGAAGATTGGCAAATACTTTATAAAAATTTGAAGTAAATACCAAATGTGCCGAACTTGAAATTGGCAAAAACTCACTCAACCCCTGAACTATCCCCATCAAAATTGCTTGTACAAAATTCATTATAAATTTTACTCCCGTCCCTTAAACTTCTTCTTCATAATAACTTGCGCATGATGTCTGCGTTTCCCAAACAGAAATTTTACTCAATTGAACAATTTTTTCTTTCAGCCTTGAGTAAATAAATGCAGCAATCATTTCACTGCTTGGGCTTTCTCCTTTAAATTCCGGAAGTTCGTTGATATCTTTATGATCAAGTAAATCCAAGACTAATTTTAATTCTCTTTTTAAAACCTTATAATCTATTAAAATATTACTTTTATCCAGAGTTTCCCCTTTCACATAAGCTTCAACCATCCAGTTATGACCATGCTGATTTTCGCATTCACCGTCATAGTTTAAGAGATGATGTGCGGCCGCAAAAAATGCCTGAGCTTTTATTTCATACATAGTTATCTCCTTATAAATTTACTTATCGGTTAACATTTCCTGAATTTCATTATAATTATACTATAAACTCATACAAACAGACTAATTCGCAAAGAAAATTTAAATTATCCAGAAAGTTAAACCGAAATAATATAATATGAGAGCAAAACAGATTAAAAGTAAATACTGTAGCTTTGAAAACAACAATCCACTGGAAATTATAGCGGATGTTAAGGATTATATAAGGCGATACGAATGTCCGGAACTTACTATTGATTTAAAGGATTTGAATATTCTTGAGGCTGCAAAAGTTGCCGTTATGAGTTCAATAATTCACAATAAAAAGTATCCGGACGGAAAACTTAAATGCAAAACACAGTCAGCAATTATTAAAAATGTAATTTCCCAAACAAGTACAAGAAACCTGGAATTTGTTTTATAATTTTCTTATGAAGGGAGAAACTGAAAATGACAAATCATGCGGATAAAGCAAAAGAATTATTTAAACAAGGTTACAATTGTGCTCAGGCCGTTATAGGGGCATTTTGTGAAGAGCTTGGGATGGATTTTGAAACAGCAATGAAAATATCGTCTTCTTTTGGCGGTGGCATGGGAAGGATGAGAGAAGTCTGTGGAACAGTAAGTGCTATGTTCATGGCTGCCGGACTGCAATTCGGGCCGTCAAATCCTTCTGATCCGAATGCAAAAGGTGCTCATTATGCAAGGATTCAGGAACTTGCCAAAAGATTTAAAGAAAAAAACGGAAGTATAATATGCAGAGAACTTCTTGAGGGGATTGAAACATCTTCATCCCCGACACCTTCAGAAAGAACTGAGAAATACTATAAAAAAAGACCGTGTGTTGACCTTGTAGGAGATGCTGCCAAAATATTTGAACAATATTTGGAAGAAAAAAAGCAAGAGAGCGTTGTATAAATTTTTACAATTATATTGTTCAAGACATTTGATACGAGTGGATTAAAGAACTTCTTTTTTCCACTCTTTGTAAAAGTAAAAAGCCAGAAACAGGTAAACAGCCCACATGATTACTGTAGAAAAAGTTCTTGCACCGTTTATTACCAGGTTAAACCACATAAAAAGTGAAACAGCATTAACAATCATCCAGATTACCCACTGCTCAATACAACGTTTTACTGTCAGATACATTCCTACAATTGATAAAAAGGTTGTAATCCCGTCAGGTACAGGAGCTTTATCCTTCATAAAAAAAAGTAATGCAATAGCTGCAAAACTTCCTAACAGTGAAATTACTGATAAAATTATTCTATCTTTGGCTGAAAGTTTTGTTTTTATTATTTCAGATTTATCTTTTTTTAGTTTTTTACCCCAACTGAAAAATCCCGTTATCTCCATAGGAATATAGTAAAAAAGGTATAATGCAAGATTTCCGTATAAAGCATTGCTGTAAGCAAGATAGCTGTAGCAGCCTGAACCTGCAAGGCCAAATAAATAACAAGAACGTTTTCCTTTACCAGCAATAATTGTGTACATAATTCCGCATATTGCAGAAATTACGGCGATAGGACTGTCCTTTGAATGTACAGAATTTATCAGTATAAAAAATACAATTGCTAAAAGTCCGATAACTTCAGCTTTTTTCCATCCTGTTAATTCTTTTTTTACAAATTCTACTATTTTCATTATTAGCATTGTATAATGAATTGAAATGAAAGTACAGCCGATATATACCAATAAATTCTTGAAAAAAGGATTAGAGTTTGCAGCCGGGAAAGGAGCATTATTCACGACTACTGCATCTCTTGTGCTTTCTACTGCAGCCAGACCGCTTGCGATTTTAGCAGCCCCTGATACTGATCGCGAAAACAAAAAATATGCTTGCGTAAAATCAATTGCCTCCAGTTTTACAGGATTTTTATTAATGCTTGCGGCTTCAAATCCGGTTTCGCGAGCAGTAAAAAATATTGATAAGGAGCCTTTAAAATATTTAAAAAAACGAACTATTGATAATTTAAAAGCTCCAAACACTACTTTAAAAAATTCGGGGAAATATACGTTTGCAACACAACTATTTACGCTTGGCCTGGGATTTTTTATGGCTGTTCCAAAATCCACTCTGACTTGCGCACTCATACCTCCTTTGATGACAAAAGTTTTTCCTGATAGGAAAAAGAAAGAAAAATTATCAGACAATAAAAATATTTCTTTCGCAGGGTCATACAAAAGCGGAACAGATAAACTTGCCAAATTTTTTGGTAAAATAATAAACACCAAGGCCGTCCAGAATCTGGCAGATAAATTTCACGATAAACATTACGAAATGCACATCATTTCACTTACAGACATTTTAGCAACCGGCACATTTATAAACCAAACATCAAAATCAAAAAAAATTAAGGAGGAAAGAAAAAAAGCGCTTATGTATAATGCCGGCATATCCACAGCACTTTGTATCGGCGGAAGTTATGCGTTGAACAATCTGTCGAAAAACTCTACCGAAAAATTTATCAAGAAATTTACAGAAGCTAACATTAATGATCCGAAACTTGCGACTTATATAGAAGGTATAAGAATCGCAAAGCCGGCTCTAATTATGGGCGGAATTTATTACATCATTATACCTTTAATTTCAACTTTTCTTGCAGACCGTTTTGATCCAAACAGCTCCGGGAAACGCCACTAGAGTTATTTGTTAAATTTTTCTTATCATGGTTATATCTGTATTTCGTAAACATATTTGATACAGCGGTAACAAAACAACCCATAAATCCTATGCTGAAGATAAAAGGAACACCTGAGATAAGAACCTTTTGCTTAGCCAGTCTTGAAAATTCATGTTCAACAGTAGTTCCTCGCTGCTTAGCAAGACTTGTCGCATATTTGCCAAGTTCATCAAAGGATGGAGTGTTAAGTTTATTATCAATAGTATCTTTACATTTGCCTGATTTTAAAAGAAGCTTTTTAAAACCTTTTTCAAAAAGTTCACTGCCGGTTATTATATAAAATCCAACAAGCGGAAATCGATAAAGCGTTTCTAAAAAATTTTGTTTGCCACGGTCTTTTGCAGCGCCGAAATATCCTGCCCCTCCAATGACAACACAAGATGTGAGCTGCCCCTTGCTTAAAACCAGCTTTCCGTCCTGAGAGGCAAAATCAATGCTTGCATATTTATTTAAAAAGTTCTTTATTTTAGAATTATTTTTAAACAATTTTGTTCCAGGGGCAAGTATTAACTCTGAAATGTTTTGCAGCGTTTTAGACTTTGCTCCACTGACCGCAAGAAGCCCCGCAAGTGTAAGGCAGGCGCAATAAATTCCTGCGGCAAGTTTTATATTTTTTTTAGCACTTTTTTCCACCCGCTCTGCGTTTTCTTTATTCTCAGCATGTTTATCAAGATTTGCTATACTGTTGAAATCACCTTTTTTAAATATTTTAAGAGTAAACAAATTCTTAAAATAATTCAGAGTAAATTCAGTCAGTGGAATAAGCATTGTTGTTAAAGCAATAGCTGCTTTTATCGGAAGTACCTGTTTTACTGCTGCTTTATTTTTCATTTCTAGAAGTTCCCGGGCCGGTATAGCAACAAGCTGTTTTGTTGCTTGCGGAAGCTTCTTTGAAAAAAGTTTACGTGAAATTTTTTCACCGATAACGGCCGGAACAAAATAAACCAAGGCGCTTTCAGATAATTCAAGAAACGCATTTTCAGCCAAATCGGCTTTACTTCTTGCAAAAACCGCTTTAGGAAGCAAACATGTTGATGTATCCTGAATAAATCTGGAAGTAGAAAGACCTGAAGCTTGCTCTTGTGAATTTATAAATTTTGCTGCTGCTTTAAGCGGTTGGGATAATGTGTTAATTAATGATATTTGCATAAAAATTTTCCTCTTATAAACTAAATAACCTGCACTCAAATTAGTACAGGCAAAAAGTAAAATTTCTATGCTTATAAGACCTGTACTTAAACTACAGGCGCCACCAAGAATGTTTTAGGTTTTCAGAAAATAAAGTAATCATAGTGATTTTATAACACGCAAATTTTTATTTGTCAATAGACATTAGCTAAAAATATTAAATAATAATTTTCATACTTAAAAAAATCTTTATGTGCTAAAATTTTGTTATGGAAAAACGTTTTAAAATTAGTTCAAAATATTCACCGGCCGGAGATCAGCCAAAAGCGATTACAGAACTTGTTGAAGGGTTAAACAACGGGGATGACGCGCAAACATTACTTGGAATTACCGGATCCGGGAAAACATTTACCATTGCAAATGTTATTGAGAAGGTGCAAAAACCGACCCTGATTATTGCTCACAACAAAACACTTGCAGCTCAGCTTTATAACGAATTTAAAGAACTTTTTCCGGATAATGCAGTCGAATATTTTATAAGCTATTATGACTATTATCAGCCGGAGGCTTATATTCCAAGAACAGATACTTATATTGAAAAATCTGCATCTATTAATGAAGAAATTGACAGACTGAGACATAACACAACCAGAAGTTTGTATGAAAGAAATGATGTCATAATAGTAGCCTCCGTAAGCTGTATATACGGTTTAGGATTACCTGAAAATTACTTTAAAGGCTCAATTGAACTAAAAGTCGGAGACGAGATTGATAGGGATAACCTACTCAATCACCTTGTACATGTTCAATACTCACGTAACGACCTTATACTTGAACGCTCCACTTTCAGAGCAAAAGGCGATGTTGTAGAAATTATGCCTGCGTATGAAAAAGTTGTGACAAGAATATGTTTTTTCGGCGACGAAATCGAAAAAATTATAAGAATTGATAATGTTACGGGAGAAATTCTCGAAACACCGGATAAAGTAGTTATTTACCCGGCAGTTCACTATCTTTCATATGATGAAAATGTTGACGAGACAATTTCTTTAATTAGAGAAGAACTTCAACATAGACTTGTGGAATTAAATAATGAAAACAAACTTGTTGAGGCGCAAAGACTTGAGCAACGCGTTAAATATGATATTGAAATGATAAAAGAAATGGGTTACTGCTCAGGTATTGAAAATTATTCACGAATTATTGAAAGACGTCCGCCGGGTTCTGCCCCTGCAACTCTGCTTGATTATTTCCGTGGAGACTTCCTGACAGTAATAGATGAATCCCATGTAACACTTCCACAATTAAAAGGAATGTACCATGGGGATTCCGCAAGAAAAGATACTTTGATTAAATACGGTTTCAGGCTGCCTTGCGCTAAAGACAACAGACCGCTTAAAAATAAAGAGTTTTTTAATAAGGTGCACCAGAAGATATATATATCGGCAACTCCCGGAGAATTTGAACGAGATACCTCATCACAGATTGTAGAACAAATTATCAGACCAACCGGTTTGGTTGATCCAAAAATATCTGTAAGACCAATTGCAACTCAAATTAATGATTTGAAACTTGAAATCAAAAAACGCTGTGATAAGAATGAAAGAGTTTTGATTACAACGCTAACAAAGAGAATGGCCGAGGATTTAACCGACTTTTTCATACAGGAAGGCATAAGGGTTAGATATCTTCATAGCGGAATACAGTCGCTTGAGAGAGTTGAAATACTCCGGGATTTACGTCTTGGAGAATTTGATGTGCTTGTCGGAGTTAATCTTCTCAGGGAAGGGTTAGATATTCCGGAAGTTTCACTTGTCGCAATTATGGATGCTGACAAAGAAGGATTTTTACGTTCCGAAACAAGTTTAATCCAAACAATAGGCAGAGCGGCAAGAAACGCTTGTGGTGAAGTTATTATGTATGCCGACAGAATTACTGAGTCTATGCAGAAGGCAATTGATGAAACTGAAAGACGACGGGAAATCCAAATTGCTTATAACAAAAAATACGGAATTATTCCTAAAACGATTAAAAAACCTATTGAAAACAATCTTTTGGCGCTTGTTGCAAGTTACCGTGATTTTGAGGATATTGTTGCTGAGGAAATGGTTGATCTTGGCATTGATAAAAAAGATTTACCTAAACTTATTGATAAACTTGAAAAAGACATGCATAAAGCCGCAAAAATTCTCGACTTTGAGCGGGCTGCTGAAATTCGGGATAAATTAAAAAAATTACGTGAAATGAAGGACAATTAACTGTAGGAAACTATTCAACTTAATTACTTTGCCCTGCTCTATAACCGCACCATGCGTATATTACCGGGAGAAATTTTTGAGCATGTAATTTTTCAATAAATGGGAACTTGGCCAATATAAGTGCGCCAACAACATCGTCAACATTTGCTATTGCATCTTTAACATTAAGCTTTCTATCAGGTTCAAGATCCTTCGGGTCATTGATCTTATTGGACAGATGAGCACCGCCAATCATTCCCAGTACAACACCGCCAATAGTTCCTCCAAGTTTTGCGGCCCGGTTATTTAATACTTTAACATTATTGCTAAGCCGTAAAAATCCTTCAACCAACAGCAATGGCATGCAGGTATTCATTATCTGAAATACGGCTTCTTTACGTTTTCTATCCCTTTTTTTCCGAGTTTCGCCAATCATGCCGAATGCAGCCCCGCTGACTATTGCGCTAATACCGGTCACTAACATTTCTTTTAAACCATAATTTAAATGTAATACGGATTTTAAAGTCGGAGCTTTCCCGGATTGTTTTTTCGCAAAATATAAAACCGGAATTGCAGTCCCCAAAACTGCTCCAGCCGTTGATTTCAACTTTGTGGAGATATCTACATTTTCTGAGGTATGATATCTGTACGCGATATAGCCGCGTTTTACATCTCCATGGTTTTTGAAGGCTGTATAAACTGTATTATCATTATTATTAACTGATCTAATCATTGCTATGTATACTTATTTATGTAATTTCTCTTTACAACTAGATTATATTACATAAAAATACAAAAATTATTTTTTTTGCTTAATCTTTACAATTACAGAATCCCCATTCTGTAAATCAAGAGAATCTGCATTTTCACTAAATTCTATTTTTACAGGAATACCATTTTTTTCAACTGGCTCTACTGAACTGATTACACCGCTATAGTGACGCTCCGGATATTTTATAATAAAAATATCCACAACTTCGCCGGCAATAACTCTATCAGAATGGGTTGGAGAAAAATATGCAATAATTTCTTTATGTAAAGAATTTATTTTTGCAATTAAAACTTCTTTATTTATTTTATCCCCATTTTTAATATTATTTAATGTAATAATTCCATCAATTGGAGAATATATTTTTACAATTTGTTCTGAAGGCTGAGAAATTTCAGATATTTTACCGTTGTTAGGAGTATTATTTTTTACTTTTGTATAGGCATTAAGCTGCTTATCATATTCTTCTTGAGATATAACACCGTCTTTATACATTATAGCCGCATTTTCATAATCCTTCTCTGCTTTTGCCAAAACATTTTTAGATTGAGATACCTTTTTTACCGGTGCAGCCGGAATAGATATTTCTGCCAAAACCTGCCCCTTGGTAACTTTATCGGATTGTTTTACCTTTATATTTTTAATTTTACCGGAATTATTTGAAAGCACCTGAATTGATTCAGACACAATGCGTGCATTTAGAGTTTCAATATCTGTGGGTTGTTTATGATTAAAATATACCATTCCTGAAAATAATGCAATTATTATTAAACATAAAAATGCTAACAATACTTTTTTTACATGCATAATTTATAACCTCATACTATCCTTTAAACAGTATCTATCATAACAGAAGAATAGCATAAACGATTAAAAAAAACAAATTTATGTGAAACAATATAAATTTACAGAAATAATGTTTATAATGGATATTAGAGAATAAAAAAAAAAGCGAAAGTATACTTCCGCTCTTTTAATTAATATTTAATTTTTTTTATTAAAACTAATAATAATCCTTAATTGTTAAATAACATGCATCGGGCTGTATTTGCGTTGGATCACTCTCTTTGGCGCAATTTTTATGATAATTATAATCATCATGCTCCTGAGCAAAATACATATTATTATACGGAGTAAACTCCGGATTTGTAGAGTAATCTATATAAAATACACTTTTACTTGTGATATTATTATTCTTGTCTCCAAAATTGTTTTTTGCAGCATAATAATTAATTGACATAGAATCATCTGCTGTTACATAAGCATTTGAAGCACCGACAGCAGTTCCCCAAGCAAGTCGTTTAGCCAGATAATAAGGAATAAAAACAGATGTATTTACATCCTCAACACCCGTTCCTGAAGATGTATTGTAAGCGATACTTGCAGAAAGATACCGCCGGTCAACCTCAGGATAACCAATAGGGATAACGGTAAAGTCTTCCATTACAATAAAGGCTACAATATCAGCAGTCTTATTTTTCTTCCACTGAGTTGTATTAGGAACAGCTTCACCATTTAAATCAACAATCACAATGTATCCGCGTAATTCAGTATCAACAGAAGCATTCATCTCGTTTGAGGCATGAAATTTAAATGTGGAATAAGTATTTGGAGTTTTAGAATATGCTATCCAAAACCTGCTACCATTGCTTGCTACAAAATGAGGCGGATGAATCAATTTACCGTCACTATCTTTCTGATTTAGATACGTATCAAATGCGGCACCGCTCATATTAATATTTACAGCATCTGCTGAACAGTTTGCGGCTAAATCAGTTGCAGAATTATAGCCGCCGGATTTGTCATTTATATAGTCCAGCAGCATTATACAGAAAGCTTCAGATGTTTTTGGATATCCGCCAACTAATTCGTTAGCTCGAGCATTGCCTTGGCGGAAACAATCCGGAATATTTACCGAAGAATTATAAAATGCTACACCTAAAACATTATATATTCGTAAATATAGATATTTTAAGCTGGATTCGCTCGGCTTTGACGTAACAAGAATCATTGATGCCACAATCCCCATAATAACAAAAACTACGAGTAATTCAGCAAGAGTCATTGCCCTGTTAAAGTTTTTTTGCGAAATTTTGAACATATACTCAACTCCAAGTATTATATATAAATTATAACATATTAAACACCTCTATGTCAAGGTAATAAGGTTTTTACGCTCATTTTAATTTACGTTTTAATTTCTATTCAAAAAACACTACTTAATAATTAGCACATATACTGATAAAAATTTTTACAAATTATTGTAAACTTTTGGGAAATAAATTCCTCTTTGAGGAAAGAAAGGAGTTTTACAAAATGAGTTTTAATGCTTTAAAAGAAAAAGGAATGAATATTGATCAACAGCTAAGAACCTGGCATGACATAGCTCACAGACATTTTAATAAAAATGAGGTTGATTGTTACACAAGAACCCGCCAGATATTAATGAACGGGATTGAAATTGAAGGATGGAATTTTAAGCATCAAGCTGCCAGATGCACAGAAGATAATGAATTGAAAGAATTTTTTGCAGTAACAAAAAGGCTTGAAGATGCTCAGCAAACAACAATAAATTGGCTAACACCTGCAGATCAGTCTGTATTAGAAACAACACTTGGATATGAGCAGGTTGCTGTAGATTTGACCGCATGGCTTGCGCAAAACGAACCGGATGATTATGTCCGTGAAACATTTAATTTTGGATTGCTTGAAGATTTTGATCATCTATACAGATATAGTCAATGGGCGTATATGATTCATGGAATTAACCCGAACGAGATTGTTCAAGGGCAAACTGATATTATGCTTGGACGTCCTACACAAAACCATCATAATTGTAATATACTACGACTGAGAAATTCATATTCAAAAGAAACTGCATCACCTATTACAAAAGTTAATATATTAACACTCGTAGCCGGCGAACAACAAACACACAATTATTATGCAGAACATGGGATGCAATATGGCAATGAGACTCTAAGAGAAACATTTGCAGAAATTAAAGATGTTGAAGAAGAACATGTTTCGATGTACGAATCACTAATAGATCCAACCGAATCTGTTTATGAAAAATTGCTGATTCATGAATTTATGGAGGTATGTAATTATTATACTTGTCTCCGGGATGAAAAAGACGAAAAAATTAAACTTATATGGGAAGAGTTTCTGGCAATGGAATTAGGCCACTTAAAAATTGCGGCCGATCTCTTTAAAAAACGTGAGAACAGAGATCCTGAAGAGGTTATTGGCACTGAAATAGTCATCCCTTGTCATTTTGAATGCCAAAAAGAATATGTTACAAAAATTTTGGAATCAGAAATTGACAAAAGAATAGGGGGTAATAAGGACTATGCCAAAATTGAAAAACTTCCTGAAGATTGGGCCAGCTATGACATTCAGGAAAAAGCAAATAAAGATGGTTCGCCAACTGAAATGACAATAAGATTAATCAGTGAATGCAAGAAAAGAGATATAATCCTTGCAGACGAAAAACTGAAAAAAGAGGCACCTAAACTTCTGAAAAAAGGGCTTGAAAAAAGATCTCAAGCCCCAGACACAGTTTCCGTTGAAGATTACGAAAAAATGAGTAAAGAAGTATTCGAGATGTAATATAAAAATATTTTCTGAGTATCTTTAAACTACAAAAACCTGGTTGAAATGATAATTCAACCAGGTTTTTGTAGAAATTTATCTATTTTATTTCACCATATTGAGCTCCTGCATGTATTCAACAGCAGTAGGCCCAACTACTTTCATCTTTCCATCATTACGAACAAACAAGTTAAACCTATCCGGACCAACACAACCAGAAGCTCCATCAAGACAATTTGGTTGATCTGTTCCATTAACATCAATTTGAATTGTTGGAACAATTCCGGCATCATATTGAGTGGTATCATCAAATGTAGAGAGTTGAATTATCCACTCTACGCCATCTGTAGTTATAAATGTAGGAGTCTTGCCATCCGAAACAAATCCGGCTGAAGCACTACAATTAGGTGTATTTGAAAGAGTATTCAGCTTCTCGGCAAATAACTCACAAAATTTAGTATTACCACTGTATAGTTCTCCATTGTAACTAACCTCAGAAACATTATCAATACCAACATTTTCATCAGTTGTAGGATAAAGTTCCTGATCATTTACAAGTTCATACACAACACGCTCAGATATATTGTAAGCTTTCTTAAACATTGCCTTACTTTTATTAGGTCTTACTCTCCCCAAAGTTGGGATCAAAATTGTTGAAATAACCGCAATAATAGTTAAACAGACCATCAACTCAGCCAAAGTAAACCCTGACTTCGCTTTCCTAACCGACAAAGTTTTTTCATACACTGAAACAGAATTAATATTACAAAACGATATTATTTTATTTAGGTATTTCATTATATATTATCCTTTCAAATTATTACCAAGTAATGATAACCGCACCAGGTTGCCCCAAACCACCTTTAACTTCTTCATAGTGTTCCAAATAATCAAGTGTACTGTATGCATTAGCAACCGGGTTACCTTCATCGGCCGGTCTTGAACCTGTATTAACAGCTTGACAGTATCTTGTGATCATTGCCGGATCCAAACGAGTATATCCATTTGCTCCGATAGAAGTTTCATTGCCTAAGATATGATCTGTTGTTGGCCAATCACTAATTGTAAAGTATTGCGGTAAAATTGCACATTTGTGCTTAACATAGCCGCCTTTACCACCTTGGCCAAGTAATGTAAGATCAACACCGGTTACATCCGGGATATCAAGTAAGTTAGATACTTCCTGGAACTTAGACGGTTCACCTGGTTCCTGGGTAGAGAGACGTTCTCGACTAATTGCCAGAGATGTGCCTGTTATACGATCAACAATTGTCTTTAAGTCTCTAGGAGGTCTTATAATGTGAACAGCCGGATCCCAAATACGACTTCTGCCGCCAAAACCACCATTAACTTCTATACGACCGGTACAAGCACCAGCACCTGAACAGTTAAACTTGAGGACAGTTGATCCGCCATCATCACCTTTTTTGGTATCCCCATCTTCATCATGGGTAATCGCAGCCGGAGCCCCGCCACTGCCAGGCTCCATTTCAATAGTAGATGAGTTGAATGATCTGGCAAATAAAGCCTGGTAACCGCCAGCGCCACCCTGTTCTCCATAAGATAGAACTAAGTCACCATAATGAAAATTTGCCAAAAGACGCGCAGTATAATAATTATTAGCTGTTTCACTGTTACAATCCAAACCATTAAGCGCTTTTGCTACCTTACTTGCAGGGAAAACACTGGAATTAATATATACCCCAATACGATTAAAACAAGTAAGTCTGTCACTTTCTATAAACCTGGAATCCCCGCTTTCACCAGCAAGTGCATCAGTTGAAAAACTTTTCGATGTTCCGTTCTCATTATAAAAGTTTTGAACGGATGTACTATCTATATTTTTTCCGCCTTTTCCACGAGGATCTGTAGCTCCAGATTGCCAGATATTTGGAGATGTTTGACCAGATCTAAAACATTTTTGCAGACCTGAAACAGAATTTTGTCCTGTGTGAAGTTTTACGCCCTGATGAGAAATGTCATTATCAAAGAAAGGGAACCCTCCATCTCTTCCTGTTCCTAAATCTGTCACATTCGTTGGGAGAGTAACGGTACCTTCTGTATAGACAGGATAAACGTCAAATACTCTTACTTTTGATCCGTTTATATTAGCTTGGGCATTGTATGTTATTTCATTTCTTGTAATACAGTCCCCGCTTGTACAAGGAGTAATAAATGTTCCAGGAGTAACAGAACCAAGTTCATAAGTAGGAGCGTATGAATTATCCTGCTCTGCGTGTATTACACATTCTGAAAATTCTATCAAATTAGGTGAGCTGCACCAGCCGAGGCTCGGTCTAAAATCACTAGTAGCGTGAGCGACAAAATTAACATTATAAGGATCTATAGTTTCTCCAGAGTATACCTGCCCAAGAATTGGATACATATAAAAATCATAATCGTAAAGATTTGTTGAAAATGCAGTGCCAATTCCTCCAAAACCAGCTTGAATTTCATGAGGAGTTCCATCAAGCCATGGACTGGCAAAACGTTTAACAGCAGGGCATTCTTTTTCAATAGTTTCATCATCTTCGCCTACATTCAAACAAGTTTCAGAATCATCCGAAATTTTACCGGCGGCAAGACAGTCAGCCCTGCATGTACTTGGAGTGTATACCGGGTAATTGCCTGTTGTATCAGTTTTACAAATACATAAATCCGTTCTATCAGCTGCCGATCCTTTAAAAAACTGAAGTTTGTATGCAGCGCCAGTTTCACCACCGCCTGCTACATCAAAGGCAAAAACTTTTAGTCTAAGCTTGTTTCTCATTAAATAAAGAAATAATTCTTTTGTAAAAAGAGGATCCCCTTCACTTGCACTGTCGCCATAATAATCAGAATTATAGGCATTTATTGAGCCATCGCTTTTTACCCTGAAGCTATTTTCAACAGACGAAGGTGTTCCTCCTCTAATTACACCATCATTAGGAGACGCATCATAAGCTCCCGGCACATGCTTGTAGAAACCAGTAGCAGGATAATCTCTAGCACCATTTGACAACTCTATACCAGGATTATCATAATTAGAAAATAAAGGAATATTCCTATAATTGCTTTCTGTCTCTTCTAACTGTTGCGGGAAATAGTCGGCATTACCGCCGGCTCCCCCTCCACCTAGAATTTGTATATATAAATAAGAAGCGTTTCGCGGTGCTTCAAAAGTACATTTGGTAAAACCGGGATCAACACCCTCTATTCTGTCTCTCAGTTTACTTTTACCTGAAAACATGATTTCATGTAATTTCCCTGCATCGGCACTTCCATCCTGAGGATGTCTGAAACAAAAATACTGACCGTGAACGGTTTTTCTGGCAACCAATTTATGTTTTCTGGTAACAATAGAGATGGAACTTGCAACTATCAACGATAGAACAACAAGTAAAAGCATCAATTCTACAATTGTAAATGCTTCTTTTTTATTTTTGTATATACCTGTATTGTTCATTAAAATAAAACCTCCATTATATTACCAAACTATAAGTACAGCCCCAGTACCACCTTTTTTGTTTTTTGCACCGCCATTTCCCGGGCTGACAGAAAGTGCTCCTATCCCTGTTTCAATACCAAGCGCATTAATATAACCATTGATAGGTGAAATTTCCTCATCAGGCGTATAATTACCTTCAACATCAACAGCGAAAGTAAAATATATTTGCTCTTGAGGATCTGCATATCCCGGAACATCTATCATTCTTGAATAAGTATATGAGAGAGAGCCTTCTGCAATCTGAGCAGGGGTCATACTACTGTATATAGAACGTATACTTGGAATTGCAACACCATCTTCATCAGTTCTGGACACTGAATCATCAAACGGAACTTCTATAGCTTTTTCAACTTCAGTTTTTGTAAAAGTTGGGTCATTTTCGCTGCAATAGCTTACTGATACAACTCTGCTATTTTCATCAGTGTGACATGCAGCTTCTAATCTGCATGAAAATTCCGAATATGAAATTACACAATCTTTAAACAATAAATTAGAACTAGAATCTGAACGCCCACCTTCTAAGTTAATTATAGTCTTAGCAGGGTCATTTCCGGTCTCTCCAAGATCATCTATACGAGTTGGCTCTCCACGGAGAGTTGCAACACTTTGAGCTGCTTTTCCTGGATATAAATTAAGCTGGTGTGTTGTGCTTGACAAAAATACAGTGGTATAACTTCCGGCAGACCCACCATATATTGAACCACCGTAACCACCACCTCCAACTGCTGCAATTATCAGATAAGAAGCTGTTCTTGGCGGTGAAAATGAACATTTATCAGAAACAGTTCGACTTTCAATTTCAACATTTTCGCTGTACATTTCCTGCTTTAAATTTCCGCTGTCATCATAATAGCATGCGAATCTGCCATGGGCCGGTAATGATATACGAGTTTTATGCTTTTGCGTAAAAATATTAGAACAAGCGGCAACGAATATAGCAACAATAGCCATTGTAACAACGACTTCAAACAGTGAAAAAGCACTTTTAGTTTTTATTTTTTTTAACATAGTCTTCTATCCTTTACCATACAATTACAACTGCTCCCGGGTATCCGCGTGTTGGAACGCAGGCATAAACTTTATTGGTATCAATAGCCTCAAATCCATTTTTATCACCAGTATTCGGATCTGTTGAATCTAATCCGCCGCCGCTAGGATTTCCGAATTCGTCTGTAGCACGATAACATCTGTAATTATTTCTCATTTCATAAGTAATAGTATTACCATAATTTAAACCAACAGCCGGTGCTCCTTCAGCATTAACAGTATTATACCAGCGTGGATCATCTTTACCTATTGAGGCAAGGGAGTTTTTATTAAAGTTATTATGATTTTTTGCAACAACTAATTCTGTACCATTTGTATAAGTCAGGAATGAATATCCGCCGTCACCACCGGTTCCTGGACTATATGTAGTATCAATACCTTCTATTTTAAGTGTATGATACTTTTTGTAGTATGCATCTATTGCCGAAGGGGTTTTTGAATTTTCATCCATTTCCGGGATTGTATAAAAACCAGAACTTGTTGAAAATCTTTTCTTAGCTTCATCAATACGTGCTACTCCGTTATCAAGACAACCATCAATATATGTCGATACTCCGTTATCAAGAGTTTTCAACTCGCAAACTTCACCGCCTATGGCTGTTATATCACCTCGCATAAATATTTTTGATGCTGCAACACCACCTCTCAAACCTAGACCGCCTTTAGCAGTAAAAACTCTTTTACAATTAGAATTTGAATCAGTACATTTTGTAGCATTATCTTCTTCTTTCGTCCAGATAACAGTGTCTTCACCGTTGCCGCCTTTTCCGTTTTCAAAATTTCTTACACCAGCCAAACCTGACATACCTATTTCTAATTCAAGATTAGAAACAAGCTTAGGAAGCATCATAGAAACACTATCTCCAGGCCTGCCGGCATAACCGTATGTTGGTGTATCGTACCCGATAGATTGTTTCATTGATATAGTTTCTGGGAAAACACCGTCCATTGAAACATCACAGCTTCCTACTTCGCTGTAGTTATCACTAGTAATAAGGGCTAAACCAGACGCAGCTGCAGGACATGAGGCATAAATATCAGAATACGACAATGAGCCTCTCGCCGGAACTATACCGGTATCGCCGGCAACTCTTGATATTCCTGAATATCCTTGTGGAACCGAGCAACTAAAATCTTCTCCTGATACCCTATATGTTGTAGCTCCGCTGGTACTATACTTCGTTGAGCCACACTCCATTGGAGATCTATCAGTTTCTATTTGTACATCAAGTGCTCCTTCGATAATATTTAAATCATAGTCTGTAATATAAGTACAAGCACTTGAATAATCTTTCTTCCAGCCATATTTACGCTTCCAAGGATATTTGGCAGAGGAATTACACTTAGTTGCAGAAACCCCATGATCTGCTGAAATTTGCAGATTACCGGCAGGAATTGTTATACATACCCCGGGCCCTCCAAGACCACCAAGAACTATATTAGGCTTCCACCCAATCTGTTTACCGGATTCTTCGGAATCATATATTGGATCAAACCCAATATTAGAAGTCCCATTATCTCCCCAAGCAGAACAATACGATATATTTCTTAACATTTTTACCGGCGGGAAATATTCTTTAATCCACTGAGTTTCTGTAAACTGCATAGCTTCATTAATTGAGCTGGTATAACTATAAGAATATGTGCTAGAACTCGTCCCCGTGTCTAGTTGAATATCTGCTCCGGTCTCGTAGGCCGGATTTCTGTGTTCCAGGAGGGTCTGATCATAAATCGGGTAGCTGCCACCGCCACCGCCGCCTATCGCCTGAAATGTAAAGTAAGCAGCATTTGGCGCCTTAGTTGCAGGGTCAAACTTACATCTGGCCCCCCCGGCAACTGTACCAATGACTTTACCAAGCGGCTCTTTTTCAGTACCGCCTTCCGCAGCATTAATATAATCAGGATCTTCTATCCCATTTTTTTCTGTTGCATAATATTCTCTGACTTCACCATTTGTTGTAACCCAGCACTCATAGCGTCCATGTTCACCACGGTTCACACGCTTTTCAACCTTTTTATGCACAAGCGGAGGAATCGCCAGAATGAGAAAGGATATTATCAATAAAACCATAAGCATTTCTGCGACAGAAAACCCATCACGGTTTTGTTTCTTTTTACAAATTTTTAACATATATCCAATCTCCAACTCATATCCTGTTTTTTAATACTTTTTAACTAATTATATTTTACCATGTTTTTATATATTTGTAACTACTTTGTTACAAAACGTTATGTTGCCCACTGAAAAGGCCCTCTATACTTGAATTACAGTAAAAATTACCAAATCTTTACATTTCTTTTAGATCTTTCAAGTGGAGCAATTAGCCAAATCACTTCATTTCGGCTATTGTATATTATTATTCTTGGTGATATTATTCTTTTGATTAACAAAGGATTGGATATGGATATCTTATTTATTATTGACAGAATTGAGTTAAAATATTTTGAATTTAACAATTTAGTTACAAACTTTTGGCTTATTAGAGAGCTTATACGGAACAATAATGATGTTTTTATTACTACGATTGATAAATTATCGCTGGCTAACCAAAAGGCCCGGGTTCATTGCCATAAAGTTTCTGTTGTTCAGGATAATATTGTTTACGATAAAAATGACTGCTTAAGACAAATTGAAGATTTCCGGCTCGTAATGTTCCGCCAAGACCCTCCGGTTGACCTAGATTATATTAATTCAACTTATATATTCGACTTTGTTGACCAGACAAAAACTTGTGTTATTAACAAACCTTCAGCTATCAGGGACTTTAATGAAAAACTTCATACTCTTAAGTTCGCACATCTTATGCCGCCAAATATCGTTTCCGCCTCTAAATCTGATATTATTAAATTCCTGAACGAACACGGCGAAATCGTACTTAAACCGCTAAATAAATGTTTCGGCGCCGGAGTTATGACGTTAAAAAAAGGAGATAAAAATACCGCTGTTATCATTAATACAATGACCAACAACGGTTCTACACTGTGTATGGTTCAAAAATATATTCCAAAAGCAATTTTCGGAGATAAAAGAGTTCTATTCCTCGGTGATGAAGTTCTTCCTTATTGCGTACAAAAGCTTCCAAGCAACGACGACTTCAAGTTTAACGAACACTGTGATAAAAATATTATTAAAGCAGAATTGACTGATCAGGAAAAAAAAGATTTCATCCCGGTTGCACGCGAACTTAACTCTTTAGGTATCGTCACTGCAGGTTTAGACGTAATTGACGGTAAAATTATCGAAATTAATGTGACCAGCCCATGTTATTTCATAAAAGAAATTAACAACCATTTCGGCTGCCATCTTGAAAAAGAAATTACAAGTTTTATACTCAATACGGTCAATGACAAACTTCTTGCAGGGGTATAAAAAGCTCAAGCCCAAGATCAGCCGGGATAAACTATCTTAGCTGTATCGGAATTTTGTTGCAAAATTCTGTAAAAAAATCATGCACCATGGCTTGCGTCTTTTGCGTTTTTAGCATATCTTGCCAGGTAACCACCGGTAACTTTTGCATGATATTCAGGAAGAGAATTACGCCGGATACTAAGTTCCTCGTCCGACACCATAAGCTTTATTGATCGGTTTGGAATATCTATCCTTATCCTGTCACCGTCTTTAACCAATGCTATTACTCCGCCTTCAGCGGCTTCCGGACATATATGCCCAACACAAATTCCACGGGTCGCCCCTGAAAAACGACCGTCAGTAATCAGTGCACAACTTTTACCAAGCCCTTTTCCTACCAATAGAGATGTAGGTGCAAGCATTTCTCTCATTCCGGGACCGCCTTTCGGGCCTTCATAGCGGATGACTATCACATCTCCCGGTTTAATTAAGTCATCTTCTAAAGCCTTCATTGCAGCTTCTTCACTGTTAAAAGTTCTTGCGAGTCCCTCAAACTTATAACATTCCGGAGCAACTCCCGAAATCTTTATAACGCAGCCGTCTTTTGCTAAATTTCCATATAAAACCCCCAAACCCGCTTCTGTATATGAGGACATCGCATAAGAAGGAATTACGGATTCATCAGCGTACGCAGCGTCCGCTATTTCCGATAGCCTCAAACCTGAAACAGTCATAATATCTTCTAACAACGCCGGGGAATTTTCTTGCTCTAAATTTACAGAATTTTCTGTAAAACCTGATTTAACCCCCATAGACTTCAACACTGCAGGGACCCCGCCTGCTAAATGAAAATCCGTCATTGTAAGCGTCGATGAAGGGTTAATCTTTACTATCTGATGAATTTTTCTGCTGAGACGATCAAAATCATCCAATGTTATATCAATATTACCGGCATTTGCAACAGCCAAAGTGTGCAAAAAAGTATTCGTTGAACCGCCAAGTGCAAGATCACACTTTATCATATTAAGCATACTTTGTTTTGTAATTATATCAGATGGTTTTATATTTTGCTTTACAAGCTCTAAAATTTGAAGGCCGCTTTCAAAAGCTATTCGGCGCTTTTGTGATGAAACTGCCGAGGCTGAAGCGCAATAAGGCAAGCTCATCCCCAAAACTTCTGTAAGACAAGCCATAGTATTAGCCGTATACATTCCCTGGCAAGAACCCGCTGAAGGGCAGGAATTTTCTTCAAGCGCAAGCAGATGTTCGCTTGTTATCTCACCTTTACGGAACCTCCCGACCGCCTCAAAAGAACCGGTAACCATTGTTAATTTTTTTTCGTCACGGCACATTCCGTCAAGCATCGGGCCCGCAGTAACAATTATTGCAGGAATATTAACACGTAAAGCCCCAATAAGCATTCCCGGAGTAACCTTGTCGCAATTAGATAGCAAAACCAAGCCGTCAAGCTGATGAGCCTCTGCCATTGTCTCTATACAGTCTGCGATTAGGTCACGGGATGGGAGCGAATATCTCATTCCGCTGTGCCCCATTGCAATTCCGTCACACACAGCCGGAACTCCAAATATAAAAGCCTGGCCGCCAGCACTATGAATACCTTTTTCAATTTGCCTTTCTAAATCACGCATTCCAATATGGCCCGGAACCAAATCTGTAAAAGAACTTGCTATTCCTATAAAAGGTGCATTCATATTCTTTTTGCTGACGCCGGACGCCATCAGTAATCCTCTATGCGGAGTTCTTGCTAGCCCGGTCTTTACATTGTCGCTTCTCATAATTCATCCCTTACTTTTCATCTTCATTATATAGCAAATAAAAAAATTTAATAAATTTTGTTTATTTTATAAACGAAAAATTTTAACCTAATAGCCACACTCTGTAAAATAAAAGGATAAAATTAACAACAAATACCATTAATTAGAATTTAAACGGATAATTGTCAGGTATCTCCCAATTATTCATCTGTATTAAAGCCGTACAATAATAACGATTGATAGGTGTATCACTATTTCTACAGCCGTAAGTCCCATTTATAAGACCATCCATCGTACCATCCCAACCGTATTTATATGGCTCTACCATTGCCCACTTCTTATTGATATCAGAATTTATAAAAAAGGAAAACATAGTTTTACCCAAAATTTCTTCTTTGGGGTTTGCAAATGGGAAAAAGGCCAAATGAATTGCGGAGGTTGGAACCGTTGAATCAGCATTCGACGAGACGAAATTGAAAATATATAGTTTTGTACCATCTGCTAAATAAACATACAATCTGTTATTAACTCTTTCAGTCTTCATTGTTTTAATATGAGGGGCAAAATATTTATCCCACCAGTTTTGCATTTCATCTAAATTATTCCCTGGAAAAGAATTATCCCAATACTTAAATTCACCATATTGAGCCTCGGATAACTCAACGGCCTGATTCATTATTGTATAAAATTTTTTTAACTTTGCAGCAATAACATGTTTATTGTAATTTGCTATCAAGGTTGGCAAAGTCATTGCAGCAACAACGCCGATTATGCACAGGGTTATAAGAACTTCCGCCAGAGTAAATGCAATTCGACGAGGCGATAAATAGTATGGTGAAAAGACCTCAGCGAGGGTGAACGCGACTTTACGAGGCGAGTGGTAGTATGGTAAAAAGACCTCTGCAAGAGTAAACGCGGGGACTAAGTCCCCTCCTACATGACGCGTCGCTTTCCAAGATGTAGAAAAAATAGCTTTTTGTATGTTGGGGTTTCTACCCCAACATAATTTCATTGTTGGGCTGAAACTAATACTTTTTTCCATGATACTCCGCCGGCGGGGTAAAACGGAAATCAAAGTAGGGTGGGCTTTCAGCCCAACATTAAACTTTTGTGTGCAGATGTACAAACATTTTTGACGACACCCAGAGCCTGAAACGATTTCTGGATGACAATTATTTGATTTCTGAAAAACATTAACCTTTTTTATGGGAAATTAAACTTGCATAAAATTCGTGTTAAGTATTATAAATTTGGCAAATCACCTTTAACATCCGCAATTGTATTTGCCGAAAGCCCGAATTCTTCATGAAGAGCACGAACAGCCTTTTCTGCATCCGCCTTATCCACAAGACAACTAATCTTAATTTCACTAGTTGAAATCATTTTTATATTAATACCTAATTTAGCAAGCGTTTCAAACATTGCAGAAGCAATACCCGGTCTATCAATCATGCCTGCTCCGATAATTGAAACCTTGGCAATTTCAGAATTAACAAGGATATCTCCGCAGTTGATAGAAGTTTTAATTTGATTTAGTGTTTCAAGAGCCTTATCAGTATCTGCCGCTTCAATTGTAAAAGCAATGTCATTTGTATTTGAAACTTTCCTGGCATAGGACTGGATAATCATATCAACCGATATATTTTCATGAGCTAATTTAGAAAAAATCTTAGCTGCCTGCCCCGGAATGTCCGGCACATCACATACGACAATTCTTGCCTGAGACAGATCAGCTGCGACTCCGGTAACCGGTTTATCTATTTCCATATTATTGACTCCTACAATTAATGTACCTAAATCATCTGTTTTAAAACTACTTCTCACACGCAGAGGAACATGATTAAGTTTAGCGGTTTCAACACTTCGCGGATGAAGAACATTTGCACCTGCATGAGCCAGCTCAAGCATTTCTTCATAAGAAACTTCTTTCAGCTTTGAGGCGTTTGGAACGACACGAGGATCTGTAGTATAAACTCCCTCAACATCTGTATAAATATCACACCTTTCCGCATTTAAAGCTGCCGCAAGTGCAACAGCCGATGTATCCGAGCCCCCGCGTCCAAGTGTAGTGATTTCTCCATCGCTTGTTACGCCCTGAAATCCCGCTATTACAATTATTTTACCTTCATTCAAATTCTTTTTAAGTTTGTCCGTTTCAATCTTTACAATTCTGGCCTTAGAGTGAACATTTTCAGTTAAAATTCCAACTTGCATTGCATTAAAACTAACAGCCTCATAACCAAGTGACTGAATAGCCATTGCCAAAAGCGCAATAGAAACACCTTCCCCAGTAGATAAAAGCATATCAAGTTCACGACCTGACGGAGCCGGAGAAATCTCTTTAGCCATCTTTACAAGATAATCAGTGGTATGCCCCATAGCGGAAACAACTACTACAACATCATTCCCTTTTTCTTTTTCCTTAACAACAGTACGGGCTACATTTTTTATTTTATCTGTGTCTGCTACTGACGTTCCGCCAAATTTTTGAACAATAACTTTTCTCAATTTTATTACCTGTTCTTAGCTATATTCTCTAAGTCTAATAGTTCATCCGCGTACTTAAAAGCCGTATCGTCAAGTGATTTAATCTTGCTTACAGCAGAAAGTGCTTCCTTAATATTATATTCGCAATTTTTTTCTTTGACAAGTATGTAATTTACATAAAAAATCAGATTTAACAATTCCAAATTGTCAGGAGCCAGATTGATCGCTCTTGAAAGCTTTCTCTGGGCATCAGCAAAATCTTCTGTTTTTATAAGAAAACGTGAATATGCTAAATAAATTTTAACATTATCAGCGCCTCTAAGCAACGCTTTATCGTAATATGCCTTTGCATTGGTGAAATCATTAATATTCTCATAACATAACGCGATAAATAAATTTAAAGAATTATCAAAAAACATTTGATCTTCCAAAGACCTGAAACGCTCCAATGCTTTGGCATATTCCCCATTATTGAAATCAATAACAGCAAGAGCTTTTGCATATATATAATTGGCAGGATCAAGTTTTTTTATGTCCGAAAGAAAAAGTTCAGCTGACTCATTATCACCCAAAAGCGCATTTATAAGAACAATGCCCGCCGTAAGTTCTTCTTCCGCCGGAGAATACCCATGAGCTTTTAAAAAATTAATTTTTGCGCCTTCATATTCACCAAACATCTGCTGCGTAACAGCCCAATCAAAGAATAAGTTGGGGGAATGTAAATTCTGCTCATATGCTTTATGGTAAGCCTCAAGGCTTTCCTTTTTCATGCCCTTTATCGCATAAAGCTTTCCTAAAAGAAGATAAGCAGGCAAAATATTGGAGTTTAGTTCTATTGACTTCTGCGCATAGTGAATTGCGCTATCGTAATCCTTTTTTATATATTTTAAGTTAGCATACTCATAAGTGTTTGTTTCATTAGGGCAGACATTTGCAAGAAAGTTGAGTTTTGCTTCAGCCTGCCCGTAACGGCCGGTTCTGACTTCCATTACACTAGCGAGCAGTAATGCCATAAAATTATATTTATTAATCTGAACAGCCTCAAGGAATTTTTCATGAGCCTCATCATATTTTTTTTGCTTCATAAGAGCCATACCCCAGCCGGCAAAAACATCCGTATTATTAGGGGTAATTTTATCAGCGTTCTCAAAAGCATCAACAGCCTCATCGCACAAATTTGTATTGACAAGTGCAAAACCCAAAAGTCTCCAGATTTCTTTATCATGCGGATCAAGCCCTGCAGACTTTTTATATGCAATAATTGCCTCTGTTAACCTGTTAGTTTTTTCACATACAAGCCCCAAATACTTATAAACAAGGGCGTCTTCCTGAGGCAGCTCCATTGCTTCTTCTAAAATTCTTTCTGCTTCAGAATAATCTCCCCGCTCTATACACTTTTTAGCACGATTAACATACGCTACCGACGGCAATGCCTGAATTACCGATTCTTTTTCATACCTTTCAAGCTTGTTGCTCAAGTGGATTACAGAATTTATAATCTTTTTTAATTTATCAAACAATCGGCAACCTCCCTGAACGCGCCATAACCGGCATTATTTTCAGTTACTTGAATACCATCCAGCATTTTTACGCTTTCGACGGCATGCGGTACCGTAACTTTATACTTCGCAAAATTCAAACATTCCAAATCATTTATATCATCACCGATATATATATACTCTTCCTGGCTAAGTCCGTATTTTTCCAAAATAGACTTCAACACATCAATTTTTTTATGTATACGGCAATGAACCTCTTTAAGAGAAAATTTTTTAGTTAAAAGATCTATTGCCGGATTAGTTTCCCCTGATATGATTGCAATCTCAAAATCATTTATGTGAAGATTGTAAAAACCTATGATATCTTTAAAATTAACTCTTCTTGTCATAGTGTAATCATCGTTAATATAAACGAAATTGTCAGTCACTATCCCGTCAAAGTCTGTTATAACCCATTTAATTGTCTTAGGAAATTTTAACATTTATTTATAGAGCTTTCTTAAAGTATTAACAACTTCCCCGCTATCTGGTATAATTATATCATAAATAGTTCAAATAAGTTAAATAAAAAAATTTGGGTTAAGAAAATTAAAAATGCTTTGGTACATAATTAATTTCGGAATAATAATCGTATTTATAATGTTATTTTTGATTACACGCCAAACGAACAAACGCTGGTCAAAAATTAACGATTACCTGGGAACAGTTACAAATACAGTAAATTCAATAAGATATGGTGATCTTTCCACAAAAATCGAAAAGCTTGAGCATCCGACTTACCAAAATGTAACCGATAGTATTAACCGAATGGTTGAAACGCTGAACGACCGCGAAAAAATGATTATTGAATATCAGGGAGAATTGATGAGGCAGAACAAACTTCTTGAATCTGTAATCAACTCTCTTTCCGACGGGATTTTAATCATTAACGAACAAATGCATATCCTCAGAGCAACTCCCAAAATAACCAGCTGGTTCGGGGTAAAAGGAACCAATATAATTGGGAAAAGTATTCTTGATTTTATGCAGTTCAGCGATGAAAATATCAACCTTAACCGGATGAATGCTAAAGATGTATTTATAAAACACAGCTCAACAAGAAACTTTACGGTCAGCTCAATAAGGCTTTCGATTGAAGATAATAAAAAACGCTATGTCATGATTATAAAAGACGTTACAAATGAACGAGAAATAGAAACATTAAAGGAAGATTTTGTCGCAACTCTTACACATGACCTGAAAGTACCGATTGTTGCAGAAGCGAACATTCTTGGATTTCTGCTGGAGGGGAAATTCGGAGACATAAATGATAAGCAAAAAGTCGCTTTAAAAAATATGAAAATTTCAAACAAAGAACTCTTAAATCTTGTACAAATAGTTTTGGAAACATATAAAATAAAAGACGGCGGTATAAAGCTTTCTAAAGAAAACATTAAACTGAACGAATTTATTGAAAAGATTATTGAAGATGTAACACCTATAGCGGAAGATGCAGGACTGCATGTAAACTTCAAAGTCGGCCGCAATATAAAAGTAACAGCAGATCCAATGCAGCTTGAAAGAGTAATTAAAAATCTTATAAATAACGCCATATATCACAGCAACAGCAAGAAAGACATTGACATAGAAATAGGTGAAATACCAAATTTTATCACAATTTCGGTAATAGATTACGGCCAGGGAATTTCCCCGAAAGAGATAGGTCTGATATTCAACAAATACTATTCAGCCTCCAAAAAGTTCAGAAAAATCGGAACAGGCCTTGGGCTTTATCTATCCCAACAAATAATCATTTCACACGGAGGAGAGATCGTTGTGAAAAGTGAAGAAAACGTAAGGACAGAATTTTGCGTAAAACTCCCGTTATAAAATCTTATACTTCCCAAATCTGATTTTTATTGCGGGATAGCAGAAACTATGTTATTGTAAATATATGAATTTTTGGAATGAGACAAACATAAAAGAAGCTCTTACAGGGGCTAAAACATACAATTTTCCTGAAGATTGGACATCTTCAGGGTTGGTAATCTGGCAGGATAATTTTAAACCAGGGAATATGATTTTAGCCAGAGGGAAAGATGATACCCGCGGAATATCAATAGAGAAACATACAGATTTAATCCCGGATTGTGCTGCAATTGCGGCTGTTAAACCAATTGAATATTTTAAATATAACAAGCCAATCATTGAATTAGGATGCAAAAGTTCTGACGCTCTTATTTTAATGGCCAGATATATAAGAAAATTTTTTAACGGAAAAGTTATCGGAGTTACCGGCAGTTCCGGAAAATCAACCACCACACAAATGCTGGTAGATATTTTTTCAACAAATTTTAAAGTAAATTCAAATATTGCAAGTAAAGCCAATACGACCTGGGGAATTGCCTGGAATATGACACGTTTTGGAATTAATGATGACTATTGGATTATTGAAACATCGCTTGGCGGCGGTATGTCCAGAAATTCGGCCATAACTAAACCGGATTATGCAATTATAATGAACGTTGCCCCGGTTCACCTGACAAAAAATATGGAATTAAGCGATATTGCAGAAGAAAAAAGTCATATATTTAACTCTATGAAAGAGAATTCTACAGCTATAATTTACAAAGAAACGGCGTACTATGATATTATTGAAAAAGCAGCTAAATTTAAAGGTTTAAACATTATAACATTTGGAGAAAGCTCGGAGGCAGATATTCGTGTAATTGCGGATAAAGAAAATAAATTTATTATAGATGGAAAAACATTTGTTCTTAATAGTGAACCTATAGGAATACATATATTACTTGATATGGCAGCGGCTATTGCTGTTGCAAAGATTGAAGGGCTAGAGCCGGAAAATACCCTTGAAATTTTACGTAAATTTAAATGTCTCAGCGGCAGGGGAGAAGTTTTTGAAAGCCGCTTAACCGATGGTAAAAAAGTTGTGGTTATTGATGAAGCCTATAATGCAAACCCGCTGTCAATGAAATACGCAATCACTGCATTTGGGAAAAAGTACCAAAATTATAACAAAGTTCTAATACTTGGTGACATGGCGGAATGCGGAGAAAACTCAAAACAATTCCATAAGGATTTGGCTGAAATTATTGAAAATATATCTCCGCAAAAGGTTCTGCTATGCGGGGAAGAAATAAAAGTATTATACGACTCAATAATAAATAAGATTACATGCAAATACTATGAAAATGTAAAAGAACTTCTCCCAACACTGGAAACAGAATTATCAGACAATGACCATATAATAATTAAATCATCGCATTCAACCGGCTTATATAAAATTTCAGATTTTTTGCGGAATAAAAAATTGTATTCTTAGACTAAGCAGCCGGAAATGTAGGACGTACCGTATTTGTCATTATAATAAATTAGTTCAGATTTTTTTTTCCTCTTTTTAAATGATGACTATCTTCCAGGATTGTATAGAATAAATATGTACAGAGAAATCTTGGGTGGATTAATGAGTCAAAGTTTTGATTTTACATCATATAATAATATTAAACGGCTTTCGGAGAAAGAGCTTGAACAACTTTGGCATACATATTTAGCAGATAAATCAAACAAACAAGTTCGTGATACCCTGATTGTTCAGTATATTTACTTAATCAGATATGTTGTAGGAAGGGTAAAAGTTACACTGCCTTCAACAATTTCAATTGAAGATATTGCAGGTTATGGTGTAGAAGGTCTTATTAACGCTATAGAAAGATATTCTCTTCAAAAAAATACCAGATTTGAAACATATGCTTTAATAAGAATCCGCGGAGCAATCCTTGACCGGATCAGAGCAGAAGATTTCCTTCCACGCAGTGTGAGGAAAAAAATTAAGGATATAAGAGCCGCGCAGGAAAATTTAAAGCAGTCTTTGGGTAGAATTCCGACTACATCTGAAGTCGCTCAATTTTTAGGAATGGATACTGAAAAAGTAAATCAAATTCTTTCTGAAGATACAACAATGACTTCTATTTACGACAAACGAGGCAGCAGTGATGACAGTGTTGAAATAATTGATACAATTCAGGACACCAACAAACTTAACCCTCAAGAACAAATGGAAGAAAAAAATGTTAAACAACAACTGGAAAAAGCACTCCAAAAACTTCCGGAAAGAGAACGAATAATAATGGTTCTTTACTATCAGGAAAACATGACCCTGAAAGAAATCGGGGCTACAATAAATATGTCGGAATCACGCGTTTGCCAGCTTCACGCTCAATCAATAATGAAGCTTAAAAATATTTTATCTGAAGAACGCAATTCGCGCCTTAACAAAAGTATCGTGTAAATGAATAAAAAAAAAGCCTCTTTGAAAGAGACTTTGGAATAAACTTTTAATTCATTCCTCAAATAGTGTGAAGTGTAGTGTGTGTGCTTAAATTCTTGTTTTTGATTCCTCAAATTTAAGCTTTCCTCGTGTTACATTAATATAAAAAATTTTTTGTATATAAAATTGCTATATTTAATCTATTATTTTTATATTTGTTACAAAACTTTATAATTTATTTGGCAAAGGGTTGGAAAATAGTAAAAAAGGTATTATTATGGGAATGGAGAGAATAATTTTCCAAGCAAATAGTCTGTTAAGGCAAAACCTTTTGGAAGGAGATTTATGAAGATATTAATTTCAAACGACGACGGAATAGCAGCAAATGGCATAAGAGTTCTGACAAAAGCTCTTGCAGAAGAACATGATGTATATGTCATAGCTCCTGACAGAGAACGTTCTGCAGCAGGGCACTCATTAACACTGCATACTCCGCTAAGGGTTGAAGAACTCGAAACAATAAGCGGGGCAAAACGTACCTGGGTTACAACCGGAACTCCGGGAGACTGTGTAAAAATAGGAATAAATGCTATTTTGAAAGATGAAGAGGAACCAGATATAGTAATTTCGGGGATTAATCACGGCCCGAACCTTGGAGCTGATATTCTCTACTCCGGTACAGTCAGCTGTGCTATGGAAGGTGCAATGATGGGAATCCCAAGTATAGCAGTTTCATTGGCCAGCATGCATACTGATTATGATGACTTTAAATATACAGGTCAATTTATAAAAGCCTTGCTAAAAAAATTGAAAGATTTTCAATTCCCGCCCAAAACGATATTAAATGTAAATGTTCCGGCTCTTGAGGCTGAAGATATTGCCGGAGTTGCAATCACAGAATTGGGACGGAAAATGTTTACTGACAATTATGAAAAACGGATTGATCCACGTGGTAAAGTCTATTACTGGATGGCAGGAGAGCTGATTTCCGAACCAGAAGATGCAAATACAGATATTGCAGCGGTACGAAACAATAAAATTTCAATAACTCCGGTAACATATGAGATGACAAGACGCAGCACTATGTCTGATTTGAACAGTATTCTATGTAATGAAGATTCCTGCAATTGGTTTTAATGTATATTTTACATATTAATGCTAAAAACAAAAACTCTCCATCTCCGGAGAGTTTTTGTTTTTGAGAATACGCGTACTCCAATAAAAAGCCAATTCCCTTTATTTTAAGGATGGGACACAGCACGGCCTTTTAGCCCAACCTACTTTGATTCTCGTTTCATTTCACCAGCGGAGCATTATAATGCAGTGTCTTAGGCACTTTAGCAGAAAGCAGATTTTGTTAAATAATGTAGGTTGGGGGTTCCACCCCAACAAAATAATGAAATTCAAAAAACAAACAACTGTCATCCTGAACTCGTTTCAGGATTTAGCCGCCATTAAAAATATTCAGCCAACTGCACTCAAAAAACTAATGTTGGGCTGAAAGCCCAACCTACTTTGATTCCCGTTTCATTTCACCAGCGGAGCATATAATGCGGTGCCTGAGGAACCACTTTTTCTATTTGCACGCCTTCAAAAAAGAAAAAATGAACAAGAAAATTTTGTTTGATTAAAATTTTATTAGATAGAAAGAATTTGTAATGTATTCTTCAAGATATCTTCAGCAGAAGCCTTTTCATCTAAAAGTGCTGCGGCCTTAGACATAGCGGACTTAATTTCTGTCCGGTCATAACCCAAAGATAACAAAACAGCCTGAGCATCTTCCATTGCCTGAGTATTTTGAACCTTAGCTGATTCTATAACTATAGGTTCTGTAGAACTAAAGTTCATAAGCTTATCCTTAAGTTCCAGAATTATCTTCTGCGCAAGCTTAGGCCCCACACCTTTGGCTCTGGTTAGTTCTTTATAATTTCCCTCAATAACAAGTCCGATCAGCTCAGACGACTCAAATTCGTCTAACAAAGTGAGAGCCATTTTGCTTCCGACACCTGAAACAGACGTTAATATATTGAATATATCCCGGGCCTCTTTGTGCATAAATGCGCACAAACTCATCTTATCCTCCTTGTGAATAAGCACTGTATAAAGTTTAATTTCGTCGCCGATATTTCCTAAGAATGAGAAATCTCTTGAGGTAATTTCCGCAAGATAACCAATCCCTGCCACCTCAACTGTTACAAAATAACCTTTAGAAGTACCCGATTTACAAGTAAAAATTCCTCTTATATAATCATACATATATTTTTATCCTCTGATTGCCCGTTTTAATTCATTTACAGAACGCTCAAGCTCCTTATTATTCTTAACTTCTTCTTTAATTTTATCGTAAGAATATAGCATTGTCGGATGCCGTTTATTAAAGTATTTTGCAATAAGCTCAAAACTCTTATCAGTCAATTCACGTGACAAATAAACAGCAATATGCCGTGCATTTGAAACCTTCTGATTTCTTGAAGGACTTTTAAAATCATCAACGGTCACACCGTAATAATCGGCAACTTTTTGAGCCACAGTGTCAAAAGTTATTTCTTTTTTCTTTTCGTCACACTTAAGAACTTTTTTTACAAGATCAAGAGTTAAGTCAGATTTTGAAAAAGCAGCATACGCACTGACTTTGTTGTACGCTCCTTCAAGTTCCCGAACATTATTAACAAAATTATTTGCAATATATTCAAACACCTTAAAATCAGCGCTAATTCCTTCCTGATCGGCCAAACTCTGCAAAATTGCAACTCTTGTTTCAAATTCAGGAGGAGTTATCTCTGTCATAATTCCCATTTCAAAACGGCTTTGCAGCCTTGCCGGAAGAGTCGGGATTTCAGAAGGAAGTCTGTCAGATGTGATAACAATCTGCTTATTTTTATTCAGAAGATAATCGAATGTATGGAATATTTCATCCATAGTTCTTTTTTTAGACTCAATAAACTGAATATCATCAATTAAGAGTACGTCAACATTTCTATATTTTTGCCTGAAAGATTCCATTTTTCTGGTACAGTCTGCACCGCGTTGAATAGATTTAATAAGTTCATTAACATACTCTTCCGTTTTTATATACTTAACGCGCAATTTAGGCTTATTAAAAATAATATAGTGGCCTATAGCCTGCATAAGATGGGTTTTTCCAAGCCCCGGCGCCCCGTAAATAAAAAGAGGATTGTATTTCTTTGCCGGATTATGCGCTACGTTCTGAGCAAGCGCAAAGGTAAATTCACTATTCTCGCCGACTACAAAATTTTCAAACTTATATTTCAAGTTCAAATTTGCAAAAGAATGCATCTGGGCAAGATTTTCCATAATCACATTTTCTTTTTCTTCTTCCGGAGAAGTTAAAGTTTTAGGTTTTGCGCTTTCTTTTCTCTTAGCCTTTTCGTATTTCTTTGCAAAATCATCATCATACATAATTGAAAAGTCATAATCCTGACCGGTAACCTGCTTAAAGGTTTCGATGATTTTTTGATAATAATTTTGTCTTATAATTTGCGGCGCCATAGCATGAACCGTAATCAAATTAAACTTTCCATCCTCGCACCCGGAAACATCCATTTCACTAATCCAAGGATAATATGCATGGTCAGGAAGAACAGTTCTTAATTCCGCTTTAACTTCAGCCCAAATTTTTTTTGCATCCAAAATATCCATAAAAATATTTTATAATAAAAATAAATACTCAACAATACAAACAGCTTAATTATTAACAATTAAATTTTTGCCGTAAATTTGTCTCGCAATTCATCCTAAGGTTTCATCATAGTATACAAAACAACACCGCACGCAACGCTTAAATTTAGAGATTCAACACCATCCTGCATTTCTATTTTTACAGACTCATTTGAAAATTCAATAAGTTCACGGCTTAAACCATCGGCCTCAGAACCGAACATAACAAGAACTTTTGACTGAGGTGTGAAATTTTTCAATAAATTATTTGCCAGAGGTAAAGTTGCAACTCGTTGATAATCTAAAAAAAGCTCTTTAAGAACATTGAAATCTTTGATTTCCACAACCGGAATCTTCCATAAATTACCAACTGAAGATCGAACACATTTCGGATTATACATATCGGCGCAGTCACCGAACAGGACAACCGCATCAACTCCGAATGCTGCACAAGTTCTAAGTATTGTTCCAAGGTTACCCAGATCCTTAATATTTTCCAAAAGAACTACATTCCCTGCATTTTTCAGATCCGCGACCTGAAAATGTCTCTGACATGCAACCCCGACGACTTCCGGGGCCGAATCCGTTGTTGAAATCTTACTTAACACAGTTTCATTTGTTAAAATAATCCGTCCTTCAAAAAATGAATACTTATCCTTTTTTTCTTTATCTACAAATATATATTCAATTTCAATCCCAGCCTGAGCAGCTTCAAACACGGATTTATAACCCTCGAGCAAAAACTTATTACCGGAATCCCGATATTTTTTCTGCTGGAGTTTTACAGTGTCTTTAACCAAAGAATTATTTACTGAAGTAATCTCTTCCATCAAATCACCTCAAAATCAGCTAACCATTGTTTTTCTTCTTCAGATAAAAGGTTATAATCAATCAGTTTCTTTTCATAATTCATATTAACAAAACTATTAATACGACCGTTTTTCAGATAACATGAATTTTCAAGCCGAACACCAAAATGATTTTTGTTGTAAAGCCCGGGTTCAATAGTAAAACACATATTCTCAGACAACGGAACCTTTGCTGCTTCATTACAGCTTAAGTTTGGCGGGTATTCATGAACGCTTATTCCAATCCCATGTCCAAGCCCATGGTTAAAAACAAAACCATCAATCGGGTTTTCCGCAAAAAACTGCCGGACACCGGCATCAATATCAAAACCGCTTATCCCGGGCACTATTTTTGTATTAAATGCCTTTAAAAAAGCTTTAAGCACAGTTGTATAAACCCTTTTTTGAAGAACAGAAGGTTCCCCTTTTACAAAAACTCTTGTAATATCAGTTGCTAAACCGCCCTCATAATACGCTCCACAGTCAATCAAAACAAGACTTCCGTCTTTTACAATTTCTCCTTTTGAAGACTTTGAATAGTGTGCTGAGGCAGAATTTACATCTTTAGCAACAATAGATTTAAAGCTCAGTCCTTTTGCTCCATAGCGGATAAATTCCTCTTCAAGACGGCGGTCTATATCGTATTCCGAAATATTATCATTATTTTCTATAAAGCTGCGGATTGCTTTTACAGCCATATCCGTTTTTCTGAAAGCCTCGATGTAATGATTAATTTCAGCATCAGTTTTTATTGCTCTCATCCACTGAACCGGATTTTTTTCAAGAATTTCGGCTTTATCATTTACAATCAAAAAATCTCTGCCGTTAATTGTGGACTTATCAACATAAACCTTTCCTTTAATGCTCAAAAGAGTTTCTTTGTATTTTTCAAAATCATCTTTTCCAAAAAGCATTGAACCTGCACGGGTTACAATCGCCCGTTTGAAAATCTTTGAAGAATAAGGCTGCGAAAAATCCCTTAAATTAAAAAGATAAGACACATCCTCCTGATTTGTAACAAGAATTGCGTCATCTATACCTATATTATCAGTTATAGATTTAATTTTATCCTCAGAAGTTTTTCCGCATAAATTTAGCGGAATATCTTCAATTTTTTCCGTTGAAGATTTAATATTATTTTGTACTGGATCTGAAACCAGAAGCCGGACATTAAAATATTTGCCTAAATTTTCAATACGCTCCTGCGAATTCTTTGCAGCAACAACCCCCAAACTTTCCCCCTCAGGAATAAGTTCTCTTAACTTATTCAAGAAAGTCTCGCCGGATTGAAGCTTAACAACCGTAACAAGGCTATGGTCAACCTCTTCATCAGCCTGAATATGGTAACGCCCGTCAACGAAAAGATAAACCTCATCTTTCGTCACAACAGCATCACCGGTAGAACCGGTAAATCCGGTTAATAAATATCTTGAATTTTCCTCAAGCGTGTTATACTCCACCAAAAATTCATTAGTGGAGTTAACAAGCATTGCGTCAAGATTGTTCTGCTCTATGTAGTTTCTAAGCGTATCAATCATAATTAATTCCGACTAATTTTTATCCGTTACAAGTATTAAATGCCACCCAAACTGTGTCTGAACCGGCTTAGATAATTCTCCTTTTTCTAAAGCAAATGCAGCATCTTCAAACGGTTTTACCATCATACCCCGGCCGAAAAAGCCCAAATCTCCGCCGGCATGACCGGAAGGACATAGAGAAACTTCACCGGCAGCCTCTGCAAAATCTTTTCCGGCTTTAATTTCTTCATACAATTTTTTAGCTTCTTCCTCTGTTTTAACTAAAATATGACTTGCTCTGATTTCTTCTGACATATTATACTCCTTATAATTTTCTACACGCACATTATATCACAAAAGCAGATAAAAATTAGCGGAAACAAAAATCATTTCCGCTAAACATATTTTAATAAGAAAGATTATTTACATTTATGCTTACCACTCCAGCTTAAGTCATCACACTTTAAGTAATCCATATTTTCATTAAAGATTACCCAGGCTGTACAAGCATAACCATTGGCATCTTGACCATTGTTAGTCCTGGAACATAAGTCTTCAAACTTATATCTATCTTCAGCGTATCCCATTGGCAATATACGATCCTTAAATACCCAAAAATAAAATATATCACGGCCAATTGTATTTGGGGCTGCTGTTCCGTTTATGTCTACAAATATGTCACCACAGGATTTCCGTTTATCTGTATTGCAGTCTG
>CALUYU010000002.1 GCA_944325075.1 Candidatus Gastranaerophilales bacterium | reverse complement strand
CTCACAAAAACAATACTCAATTGTTTTTGTTCGGCAGAGTCAAACTGCGCTACTTAATCCCGGCTTGCTTATCCGACTGGCTACATGCAATACAGCAGCTAACCTACTCTATAATAATTTCAATGTACATTACAGTTCTATTCTAGCACGCAAATTTCAAATATCAAGATAATTCTTTTGCAAATTCTGCTAATGTTTTTATTATTTTGTTATAGTCTTCTTCAACTACAAGAATAGAGCGCAATTTGGCTGCGTTCTTCACTCCCGAAATGTAGGACGGATAAAATTTACGGAAAAATTTTATCCCTATATTTTCTCCGCGTAACTCTATCTCCTGATCCAAATGTTCTTTTAGCATGTTGAATTTTTCCAGCTGATCCGGCGGTTTAATCACTTCTCCCGTGCTAAAGTAATGCTCTATCCGAGAAATTAAAGTTGGATCACCCATTGTTGCCCGGCCTACAGCTACTCCGTCAGCCCCCGATTCTTCAAGGCATTGCTGTGCTGTTTCTACTGAAGTTATATCCCCGTTTGCAAATACCGGGATATCAACATTCTCTTTTAATAATTTTATTTTTCCCCAATCAGCTTTTCCTGAGTAAAACTGCGAACGTGTACGTCCGTGAATTGTTATAAATTCTGCTCCGGCTTCTTGCATTTGCTGGCCAAACTCTATATAATTCATCTCATCAAATGTATAGCCAAGTCTGAATTTTACACTAACCGGCTTATCGGTCCCTTCTTTTACCGCTTGTACTATATCAGCTGCCAGTTTGGGATTACGCATTAAAGAACATCCGTCTTGACCTTTTACAACCTTGTTAACAGGGCAGCCCATGTTTATATCTATCATATCGGCTCTATCTGATAAATATTTTGCAGCTGATTTCATTAACTCCGGTTTATGACCGCTTATTTGAAAATTTACCGGATGCTGGCTTTCATCTATTTTAGATATTTCTGTTTCCCGCACCTGAGCCAAAAATTCCGAACTTATCATTTCAGTTGTTAGCAGGCAGTTCTTTGAGTATTTTCTTACAAGATTTCTTAAAACATAGTCGGTAATTCCGGCCATCGGTGCCAAAGAAACTCTGCTTTTTATTAATTCTTTTACTCTATTGTGGTGTTTTGTTTGAGGCTGGTTTTGTTGGTTCAGCATATCCTTTTAATTCCTCTGATCGTGATTTTGCATAGGTCTTATATTCATCCTCCGGCGCATCTGAATTTGTGTATGCTAGATAATATCCATAAGCATCTTTATATTTCCCAAGCGTATCATAGTCAACTGCCAGCATATAATTAACTATTTGCAAATCAGTTGGATTTATTGCTATTGCTTTCTTGTAATCCGATATTGCCTCGTTATATTTCTTTTGTGCATCGTATATCATTGCTCGGTAATACAACGCATATGCATTTTCTGCATCCATACTTAAAACTTTATTTAAAAGCATTAAGCTTTCATCATATTTTTGTCCGTCAAACAGTGTGATTGCATCTTCTAAAGCCTTTCCTTTATTATGCTCCTCTATGTTTGCCAGAAGTGCAGAAGCATTTTGGTTATTTTTATTTAATTCCAGTGATTTTCTTGCATATGCCTCTGCATTTGTGTAGTCTTCAGAATCGGCGTATAATGCAGATATATAATACGCAATCTCCGAATCCGTCGGCTTTAGCTGAAATGCCTTTTTGTAATATAAAATTGCATTTGCATTGTCTCCCATATTTTGATACGCGGAGGCTACTGCTAGCATTGTATCAGATGTAGGAGGGTCAATTTTCAGGTATGCCTGAATTGCGTTTGCATAATCCTGATTATTAAAATATTCTGCGGCTGTGTCCAGCTGCTTGTTTGCTATTGTGGTGTTTATATCCTTTATAGATTTTGTTATTAATTGATTTTGAGGAAATTTTGCCTGAGCTGCTTTTAATGTTGCTAGAGCCGCATTAAAATTTTGCTGTTGCGATTGCGCAATAGCCAGGTTTGCATAAATCTCACCGTTTGTATCTTTACTTAACAGGGAATTATAAACTGTTATTGCATCATCCAGTTTGTTTTGTTTATGCAAATCTAAAGCATAATTGTAGAGCATTGCAGTAGTATCCGCTCCGTTTGAATTTTTTCTTACATAATCTACAAACTGAGCGGCTGTCATACTGCTTTTTGCGGAATTAAATAGTTCCGTCTGGGCAATTGTATTTGACGGATCAATTGAAAGAATTTTCTTAAAGGTTTCCTGGGCAGTTTTATGATCCCCAAGTGCTTCCTGACATTGCGCTTTATATAAATTTACATTAACATTATCCGGCTCAAGTATTAGAACCGAGTCATACGCAATTATTGCGGTTTTATAGTCGCCCTTCTGTTGATAAAGCGTTCCTACATTAATTCTGGTATTAATATTTGACGGGCTGAGCTGTTCGGCCTTTTTGTAGTATGCCAGTGCCTCATCATATTTTTCCTGCTTCTGCAATATCGCCCCAAGGTTAGCGTTTAAATCCGCGTCAGAAGGATGATCCTCAAGCTTTCTTTTATAAATTCTCTCCAGCGAATAAAGCACATCTTTGTTATCCGAACTCTGAGTTAAAATATAGTTATACTCTTCCACTGCTGATTCTTCAGAACCAAGTTTATCAAGCAGTTTTGCGTATGAAAGCCTTAATGCAACATCGGACGGATCAACTGAAATGGCTTTTCTGTAAAATTCAGCAGCCTTTGGTTCGTTACCCAAAATTTTCATGATATCGCCGGTTTGGCTGTAGCAATCTTTAATCTGTGATTTGTCACCAAGTGCCTGGTTAAATTCAAATGCCGCAGCTGAAAAATTCCCTTCAGCCCGCAATTCTTTTGCCTTTGCATATCTGGACTGAGGGCTTTTATCAAATTTTGTCATTGAAAGACAAGTATTAAGATTTTGGGTAACCGGTCCTATTGCCGATGATGTTTGATTATTAGAATTTGCATTCGGGTAGATTGTCATATAAAACAATGCACTTCTATAGTCATCAGCAGCCTTTGACCAGTTTTTTTCCTTTTCTGCATAATGCTGTCCGCGTGCAAGATATGCATTAATTATTTGGACTCTGGCCGAATTATCAAGATAATTAATCCGTAATGCACTTTTAAATTCAGTTATGGCTCCGGAGTACTGATAATCTGAAAGATATTGGGTTCCAAGATCAAAGTGTTCTTTAAAATCAGCAAATACCGGCTGTGAAAAAATTATTAAACTTAGCAGTGCAACCAATTTTCTCTTCATAATCTTAGCCCTCGTTACTAATGACAACATCTTAATACAAGAATAAAAAATTGTATATATTCTTCTATCTATTAGAATTAATAATTTAATAAATTTTAATTTTTTAAGCAAAATAAAAAGTCCTCAATTTTGAGGACTTTTTGCTCGTGTAAATTTTTTTTACGCAAACTACTCGAAATCATTTTTTGAAATAAACACAAGAAATTCATCAAACATTTGCTGAAGCGGCATTTCTATTGATGATTTTCCGGTGCAAATTTCAGCTTCTTTTAACACGGACCGGATGCTCAAATCTTCCTCCAATGTAGTCTGCTGCGGGGTTAAAGTTTTCATAAAATTCATACTCCTATTAAATTTTATCCGTCTAACACAAGTAATATCGGAACATGTTCCATTAATCTTTAATAAGATAAAATAAAAATTTTATTTTAAAGCGTGTATATCCTTAATAGATATATGTTTAGGGGAAATCTTAATATTTTGTTACAAAAAATAAATCTCAGTATCTAGCAAAAACCATCTGCTTGTGTTAGTATAAAAATTGTAGAAATATAAAACATAGGAGATACAACAATAGCAAACGAGACCAGAATGAAGGACAATAGAGACAAAGTAATAATGAATGAACGTATACGGGCTAAAGAGGTCCGTCTTATCGGAAAAGATGGTGAAAATTTAGGTATTGTAGACACAATGAAAGCCTTAAAAATGGCTTATGATGAGGATTTAGATTTGGTGCTGATAAGCCCTAATCAGGCTCCGCCCGTTGCAAAAATCCTTAATTACGGAAAATATAAGTATGAATTAGAAAAAAAAGCTAAAGAAGCTAAAAAGAAACAGCATACTGTTGAAGTTAAAGAAGTAAAAATACGTTATAAAATAGATACTCATGACTACTTGGTTCGAATAAAGAGTATCCAAAAATTTATAGCACAGGGAAATAAAGTTAAGGTAGTTGTCATGCTCCGCGGTCGCGAAATGCAGCATTCAAGCCTTGCTTTTGATTTAGCAAACAGATTTATTGAGGATTTGAAAAACGAACCGCTGGTGGTTGAGAAAAAACCAATGCTTGAAGGTAGAAATGTTACGTTATACCTTGCCCCTCAATAAATTGATTAAAGTTCTTGACTTTAAATTTTCAGCAAGTATCATAAGAAATGTGGCAATTAAATATTCGAATCCATTTATCCCAAAGAAGTTTATTGCCACTAAAGCTAACAAAACTTGAATTGAGTTGGTTGGTAAGATAGATTGAGACAAATTAGTTTTCAATTTGACAATAAAATATAACGAGTTGAATAAATAAAACTCAAAAAGAAATAACGAAATGCCGCGTTAGCTCAGTTGGTAGAGCAAGGGACTGAAAATCCCTGTGTCCTTGGTTCGATTCCGAGACGCGGCATTTCTGTTGTTTATATTACATTTGTTTAAGTGACAGCCAGTGTTTTTCCAATTTTTTGTAAAACTTATTTTGTCCGGCGGTGTTTTCAGCAACTGAAAACATGTATTTTTTCGGGATTTGCCAATATGCGGTAAAAATTTTAGCTATTGACTGTGCTACTTTAGCGGATACGGAAAAAACAAATTTCGCAAATCAAGCCTATAACTTAGGTTTTAGTTTAAATTAGTCTGCCGTATACAACACTGTGTTTCTAAATAGAGTAGTCAATACCATGCTTTTTAAAAAGTCTGTTGAAATAATTTTTGTTTTTATATATTTGTTCAGAGGTTAATACCATATCCATAGGCCAGTTAAATTGATGTTTGTTTATATTATTCTCGAGCTCTGCCCTTCTAATGTATCTGCTAAGAAGAAGATTTGTCTCACTGCACAAATTTCTCTGTTCTTCAGCTGATAGCGCGGACGAAATTTTTTCTTTCAATTGAGCTGCCTCACCACTCAGATCAGAAAATTTTTTCGAATTATCATTTATTACAGTTTCCAAAAGTTTATCACGAGTACTAAAAGAAGTTACTGCAGGCTCAAATTTATACTTTGCATGAAAATAGATTGCATTATCCTTTGCGCATATTACAAATTTATTAATCTTGTTTTCAAGCATTTCCATTATACTAACAAGCCTCAATATTTCTCCAAAACGATAATTTTTTCGCCGGTATTCAGGTTCAACGTCTATGTATAATCCGGTAATTTTATCTGAGGAAAATTCATGCGAATAGTGTTCAAATCCCAAAAGTTTGTTATATTTGTTTTTTAATTCAGTAATAAAACCGTTTCCATACTTATCATCAGGTTCTTTGACATTAATTTGTAATTCTCCCGCTTTATTTTCAGGAATAGTCAAAGAACATAATTTTCTTCCTTTGTAGGGGACAAATATCGGTTTTAGAGGTTTAATAACATTTTGCATACTAAATTAAACCCTGTACATAAAATTTTTTGCCAGTATTTTACATAAAATTAGTTATTAGATAATTACAAGACCGATTAGGGCTTATTTATCCGACCGGGACAAAGATTTATCAATCCATTTTAAATAAGATTCTGCCCCGGCGTCTAACCGGATGGCAATTATTTCCGGTACTTCATAAGAATGTAATTTAGTAATCTCTTTTTTTAAACTTTCAAAACAAGATTTTTTTGTTTTAAAAATCATTAAAATTTCGCTATCTTCAACGACCTGACTTTTCCATTCGTATATTGAAGTAATTTCAGGGATAATATTTGCACATGCAATAAGCTTTTGCTCCAGCAGTTTATGCGCAATTTGTTTTGCCTTGTCAAAATTATCAATAGTGCAAAAAACAACAATATATTCCATAACAATTCTCTCCTTTAAATTCTTAGATCATAAATCATCCTGGTCTTCATATAAGTCAAAACTTTCGTCATTAACCTCCCTTAAAAAGTTAGTCCAGCTGTTATAGTATTCTGCCAGTGCGTATGTGTAGCCAACAATAATTGATTTGTATGACTGTTTCATTACAATTAGGGCTGTTAAATCTGATTTTCCGGTTTCATAATTTTTGATTGAAGCTCTTATAAGTTTGTCGGAACTTTTTAAAATATTTTTTTCGTAATAATTCAAATTTGTCCGAGCTGTGAGAAACTTTGCATAAGCCGCATCAACATCTTTCATTGCTTTATTAACTGTTGAAACATATTTTAAATTGGCCTGCTGCAACTCAAGTTTTGCATTGTTAATTTCGGGTTTGTATCTGTAAAATACCGGTAAATTAACAATATTTGCTCCAGCATATGCCCCGCTTTTAAATACGGTATCAGTTTGTGCCCGGCTTTGATATGTGTACCCGCCAACAACTTCAATATCCGGCAGCCTTTGGTGTGAAATAAGTGTTAAATTTTTTTTCGCAATATCAATCTGCTGTTTTGCAATTTTAATATCATATCTGTGTTCAAGTGCGTGTTCTTTTATTTCTTCAAATTCCGGCATAATATCGTTTGGATCAGGAGTTAAGAGTTCATCAAAATTATTTTCCTCAAGGAAGATGTTATCTTGTGTGTCATAGCTAACATCCGAGCTTGGGTTAATAATTTTATTAAAATAGACAAGCGCATTTCTCACGGTAATTTTAGCTGTATTAACCTGGGTCATCATCTGATTTAGTGCTATTTCTGCCTGGAGTTCATCCATTTCCGGCGCTTTTTGGGACTTAACCTTCTTCTTTACAATTTCATATAATTCTTCCTGCAACTTAGCCTGCTGCTCAAGTGTATCTAAAACTGACTTTTCCGCAATAAGATTTATGTAAGCCTCACGGACATCCATTTTCAAATTAAATTTTGTATATCTTAAGTTTTCATTTTCAAGTTCTAAATTGGATTTTGCCAAATTTTTTCTTGGAGATCTTTTACCGATTTCTAATAGTTCGGAAAATCCTAACTGCTGCGGTTCACTTCGTCCGGCAGTTCCTATATTATAAAACATATTAAATTCGGGATTTTGTAAACGATTTGCAGATTTTATCTTATTTTTTGCTATTTCAACATTAAGTCTTGCAGCCTTCAGGTCAATATTGTTTTCAACAGCAATATCCAGCGCCTGCTGAAGATTAATTTTGTGTATATCTTCAATAGCAAATGCTCCGGTCGAAAATTTACTTAAGCATAATATAACAGCAACTACAGCTATAAAATATTTATTCATGTCATTCCGGAAAATTTATTACACTCTCCCGTATATATCATTGTAGCGGATTATATCATCTTCCGATATATAATCCCCCTTTTGTACTTCAATGACTTTTAATTCTTTGTCATACGGGTTTTGAAGTGAATGTTTTGCCTTTAGAGGAATATCAATGCTATCGCCTGCCTCAACAACATATTCTTTATCCTCCAGGATTACAAGTGCTTTTCCTTCAAGAACGACCCAATGCTCAGATCTGTGGTTGTGAGACTGGAGTGAAAGTTTATGCTTAGGCATAACACATATTGTTTTTGTCAAATAACCTTCACCTGAGTTAAGGCATGTATAATACCCCCAAGGCCTGAATACTGTTTTATGCAGTTGAACGGTTTCGCTCGATTGGTCTTTTAACTTGGCAAACAGTTTTTTCACGTCTTGTGAATTATTTCGTTTGCAAGCCATTATTGCATCCTCAGTTTCAACAATAATAACATCTTCAAGTCCTGAAACAGCAACAAGTTCTTTTTGCGAATAAATAAAGGAATTTTTTACATTATCAAGAATAACTTTCCCGCTTGTGACATTGCCGTCTTCATCTTTTTCTTTTGCATCATAAAGCGCCTGCCAGGAACCAAGGTCATTCCAGTCCGATTTAAGTTTTACAAGTGCAATATTATCGGATTTTTCCATTATTGCATAGTCAATAGAAATTGACGGCATGTTTTCATATATAGAATATTCAATTTTGTTATCATCGGAAAATTTAAGCTCTTTCAGTTCCTCATATATTTCCGGCGCATATTTTGCATACTGCTCAAGAAATACTGAAATTTTCCCCATAAAAATTCCGCTATTCCAATAATAAGATCCCCCAGCCAAATATTTTTCAGCAGTTTTTAGATCCGGCTTTTCAACAAACTTATCAACAAGAAATCCGCTTCCGATTTTCTCTTTAGTTTTTATGTATCCATACCCGGTTTCAGGGTAGGACGGTTCTACCCCGAAAGTAACAATGTAACCTTCTTCTGATAATTTTTTTGCGTCGTTGACCGTTTCCGCAAACGCTGAGGAATTTTTTATAAGATGGTCTGACGGTACAATGATAACAATATCATCACCATTTTTTTGTTTTAGATATTCAAGTGAGCAAGCAATAGCGGGCGCTGTATTTTTTCCAAGCGGTTCTGCAATTGTAATAGCAGAAGGGGCGATCGCATTGAGCTGAAGCTTTACGTCAGAATAATTTTTTATATTTGTTATTGCAACAATATCTTTGCCCGGTGTAAACATCTGCAATCGCGCAAACGTGCTTTGCAAAAGACTTAAATTATTATCAATTTTGAGCAGCTGTTTAGGATACATTTCCCTGGACAATGGCCAAAGTCTGCTTCCCGAACCGCCGGCTAATATTATTGCTTTCATTCTACTCCTGCTCCTTATATAAAATTTAAAAAATAACGTAATATAATTATATCAATTAAACACAATTCGGTACAATATAGTAAACAGATATTTACAAAAAATTAAAATAAATGTATAATTTTATTATGTACAGCGATGGCGAAAAAGTTTATATAGAGGATGATGATATCTGTCTTAACTGTGAAAATTATGTAAAAGATTTTGCCTGTCCGCTATTAAGTGCCCTTGTTCAGGGAGATGTATTTCTGGAAGATAGTCTTGTTGTTACAAGATGCGGATTTTATAAAGAGTTTAGGCGTGTGCTGCACATAGTAAGGAATAACAGAAAAAATGAGAACAATAACACTGATTAACGGTGATGGAATTGGACCGGAAATTTCATCGGCAGTTGTAAAAATTATTAAGGCAAGCGGACTCGAAATAAACTGGGATATACAAACAGCCGGGCAGGACGTAATTTCGGCTGAAGGTACTCCGCTTCCGGAAAGAGTATTGGAATCAATAAAGAAAAATAAAATTGCGCTTAAGGCTCCGGTGACAACTCCTATTGGTAAAGGTTTCCGCTCAGTAAATGTTCAGCTGCGAAAATCTCTTGATTTATATGCAAATCTCCGCCCATGCAAAAATTTACCAAATATTAAAACCCGTTTTAATAATCTTGATATAGTTGTAGTTCGAGAAAATACAGAGGACTTATATGCCGGAATAGAAAGAATGGTTGATGATAATACAGCTGAAAGTATCAAACTTATTACACGCCGGGCAACTGAAAGAATTTGCAGATTTGCTTTTGAATACGCACTTAAAAATGGAAGAAAAGAAGTCTGTGTGGTTACAAAGGCTAATATTATGAAACTTTCAGACGGATTATTTTTAGATGTTTTCAGAAAAACTGCCGAAAATTTCCGAAATATCAAAAACAGAGAAATTCTGGTTGATAATCTATGTATGCAGCTTGTTCAAAATCCGGAACAGTTTGATGTTCTTGTATTACCTAACTTATATGGAGATATTGTATCAGATCTTTGTGCCGGCCTGATAGGAGGCCTAGGCGTTGCACAAGGTGCAAATATAGGTCTTGATTATGCTGTATTTGAACCGGTTCATGGTTCTGCTCCGGATATTGCTGGGAAAAATTTGGCAAATCCTACTGCACTTCTCTTATCTGCTATTGAAATGTTAAGGTATATTGATGAAGCGCAATATGCAGATAAAATTGAATGTGCACTTTTCAATACACTTGAAAAAGGTATAATGACAAAAGATCTTGGCGGAAATTGTACAACTACTGCTTTTACTGATGCTGTTATTGCAAATATGAATTAGAATTTTTTAGTTATGCCTCTTTTATATATGACGGTATCGGGTAAATCCTTTCGGCAACAGTAGAATCTGCCGGAAGTTTATACTGATCTCCGCAATATCTTGAAAGTGCCAATCTGGTATTTCCCTTGCTCATGGACAATTTTGCTTTGTAGGCCATTATACCGACTTCTACGCCAAGAGCAACATCATATTGAATTGCTTCATACAATGACTCAGGAGTAGGATATTTTTTCTTTAACTCGTCTATCCTCGCCTGATCTTTAGCAAAATGCCTGTGATCATAGGCCAAACGTCTTTCATGTTCTGATAAATTCATGTTGTTAGCGTCTTTAACATCAGCGTAAATAGATTTTATGTTGTCAAAATCAACCTGCATAACACCTTTATATCTACTGCCATCATGAACCATTACTCTTTTTGTAAACTGATACCCTCCGGTTTCAGCCCCAAGTATATGTGCAGTAATTTCCGGATCTATTTGGTATTTATCTGAAATTGCGCATACCATATTGGCAATACCGACTGCCCTTGATTTATCTAACAAATTTTTATTTTTTATAATGGCTTCTAGAACTTTGCTATATTTAACCGGATCACTCGGAATATATTTGGAAAATTCTGAAGTATTGTCTGTTATCTCTCTTTTAGGTGCATTTGTATTTTTCGAGGGCAATATCGTTTTTGCAGCAACCGTTGAATTTGTTTCCGGGGATTTTAAGTCCTGAATTTCTCCATCACTGTTAATAAATTCTTCGGTCTCCTTTAGCTTTGCTTCCATAAATTTCTGTGTATCAGACTTAAATTTATCGGGACCATCTTTTGTTATCTCAAATTTAAAAACTTTTTCAAGCATGGTATTATCTACTTCAACAAAATTTTTGTAAGGATCTTTTGATTTCTCAGGTTCTTTTGCTGGTCCAAATAAAAAAACTTTAATTCTTTGAAACAAACTTTTTTTAGGGGCGGCTGTCCCTTTTACATTGGCTGTTTGATTATTATTTGCTACTCTCATTCTAAACACCTCACGTGCTATATATAAAATAAAAAAATTTGTATAAAGCAAATTTGCAATAAAATATAATATTTTTACAATTTGTAATAATTATAAGTAAAAGCTTAACAAAAGTTAATCATTAAGGCCAAGGTCTTCAAGAAGCTTGGAGTTGTCGGCAAGTTCCGCTAGCTTTTCATTTTCAAGCGGATCCTTAACTCCCTTTTTAAATAGCTCCGACACAATTTCATTGTGAGAAGTATTTTCAGGATCGGAAAGAACTAATTTTGTGAAATTTTTTATATCAATTTGTTTTTCATATAACTTGAGGGCATGCTTTGACAGACTATTTAAAAATTCATAGCCACTGCGGTCAAAGGTCTGCTTATCAGCAGCAGTCGCAGCGTTTGAACAATTTTTGCCTTGTTTTATATTGAATTTTTTCGCAATCTGCTCAAATAATTTCATAATATTACCTCAATAGTATTATAACAGTTTGTTAAAATTTTATCAATCTGCCTTGGGATTTAGTGATAATATACATTACTTTCTTGATTATAAGTTATATTTATTTTATAATTACATTGCTATAACTAATAAGAAAGAGGTCTTGAAATGCTTGATATTAAATTGATTAGAGAAACTCCCGATAAAATAAATGAACTTTTGAAACGCCGAAATCCTGATTTATCAATAGATGAGGTCATCAAAATTGATGAAGAAAGAAGAAAAATTCAGGTTAAGGTAGATGAATTAAGGGCTAAACGGAAAAAGGACTCTCAATCAATCGGTGAACTGAAAAAAAATGGCCAAAATACCGATAGCATTCAGGCAGAAGTAAAAAAACTCGGCGATGAAATTAAATTGCTTGAAGAAAAACAAAATGAACTTGATAACAAACAAAAGGATTTATTATTGCATATCCCAAATATTCCTGATGAAACAACCCCGATAGGAACTTCTGAAGATGATAATCAGGAAGTTTATAAGTGGGGTGAGCCAAGACAATTTGACTTTGAATTTAAAGCGCATTGGGATTTGTGTGAAGAAAAAAATCTGGTAGACTTTGAACGCGGCGTAAAATTATCTCAGAGCAGATTTATACTCTATCGAGGCAAAGGGGCTAAATTAGAAAGAGCTATAATAAACTTTTTCCTTGATTACCATACTCAAAATCAGGGCTATGAAGAAATTTTACCTCCGTTTATGGCTAATGCCGCAACAATGACCGGAACCGGCCAGCTTCCAAAATTTAAAGAAGATATGTATAAATGTGTTGATGAGGATCTATATCTTATTCCTACAGCAGAAGTTCCGGTCACCAATATTTATGCCAACGAAATTCTCTCGGAAGATGACTTGCCAAAATACATGACGGCATACACGCCTTGTTTCAGAAGAGAATCCGGTTCGGCAGGACGAGATACAAGAGGGCTTATAAGAGTTCATCAGTTTAATAAAGTTGAACTGGTCAAACTATGTACACCTCAGACAAGCGCTGAAGAGCATGAAAAATTGACGGAAGATGCAGAAAAAATGTTGCAGCTGCTTGAATTACCTTACAGACGTGAGGCCCTTTGCACTGCGGATATTGGTTTTTCAGCCAATAAGTGCTGGGATTTAGAAGTTTGGATGCCGTCTTACGGAACATATAAAGAAATCTCCAGCTGCTCAAACTATGGTGATTATCAGGCAAGACGTGCTAATATTAAGTATAGAGACAAGCAAACAGGCAAAACTCAATTTGTTCATACAATAAACGGTTCAGGACTGGCTGTTGGCCGTACATTTGCGGCTATTGTTGAAAACTTCCAGCAGGAAGACGGAACTATTATCATTCCGGAAGTTTTAAGAAAGTATACCGGTTTTGACAAAATTTAATCACAATCTTAACATATAAGTAGGGTAGAACTATGAATGAGAGTAAACTGGAAATACTTGATAATATGCTAAAGGATCCATTTACGGTGCATGATGGAAAATTTTACGGATTTTTGAATAAATTCTGCAAAATTTCTTTGGCGTTCAGATTTATTTTCATGAATATCAATTTCTTTGTAAAATTGATTTTGGGACTTCCAACATTGTTCTTTGGACCTCTTGTATATGGTTTTTATATGTTTTTTGTCTGTTGGTGTGATTATCTTGACAGTCACGCCAGATATGATTTTTCGGGAGGCACTTTTTCTCTGAGAAAATATTTCAGAGTTTTGTTTTTAAATCATCTGCTTTTTTATATGACGGCTTTCTTTATGTATGCCTACTATTTACACCCAAACGGGTGGATCTGCTTTATTTATTCGCTTCCGATGGCAATAATTTCAACAGCGTATACGGTACCGGTTTTTGACAAACGGCTTAATATGTATTATAATTAAGAAAAATGCGAGGTGACATTTATGGGTAAAGATATTTTTTTTAAAGAAAAAGTGAAAGATATGTTTAATTTGTATACATTGGAATTAGTTTTGTATACAGCATTTGCAGTTTGTTATGTATACTACTTTGCATTTTGCAAACATGAATACTTACCGGCTGCGACAGCAATACTTGTTTTTGCTTTTCTGTTTTATTCTTCAGTTTTTTCGCTCAAATATTCTCTAAAAAATTTAATTCTGGTACCTCAAACAGATATTTCTGTTGACTGCAAATCATTGAATTTTTCTCTTGATGGGGAAACATACAACTTTTGCGACATGCTGCCAACTTATTCGCTGACAAAATACCGTTTTAACTGGAGTAAATTCAATATTCCTCTTAAAAGCGGGAAAGAAGTTAAGTTTATGCTGCCTAAAAATGTTGCAGAATCTTTTGAAAAGTATGTATCAAAATATTCAAAAGCAGATGTTGAAACCTCAAAAACTGTTGAATTCCCTATGTAATAATTAGTGCTGTACGACCGATTTTACGGCATATTAAGAGGCAAGGATGTACGAATTCCCGTTTGAGCTGGATGATTTTCAGAAAGAAGCATGTGAATATATCGATAATGGCGAAAGCGTTGTCGTCTGTGCGCCGACGGGAGCCGGCAAAACTGTTATAGCCCAGCATGCAATCCATAAAGCCTTGGAGAATAATTGCCGGATATTTTATACAACACCGCTTAAAGCATTATCAAATCAAAAGTATTACGATTTTAGCGAAAAATACGGCGCCGATAAAGTTGGTCTGCTTACCGGCGACACATCAATAAACAGAAGTGCTCAGATTGTTGTTATGACAACTGAAGTTTTCAGAAATATGCTATACGGCACAAATTTCGGGGCAGTTGCAGATAATTTAAAGGATGTGCGCTATGTTGTTCTGGATGAAGTTCATTATATGAATGATGAGCAAAGAGGCACGGTTTGGGAAGAAAGTATTATATATTGCCCGACTAATGTGCAAATAATAGCGCTTTCAGCTACAGTTGCAAATGCCGCGGAACTTACAGAATGGATAAACACTGTTCATTCCAAAACAAAACTTGTAGATACGGATTTTAGACCGGTTCCGCTAAAATTTTTCTATTTTGACAGCTCTCAGCCTGATAAATTGCTTCCGCTTTTCACTCCGACCGGCCAGCTAAATAAAAAAATTAAACCTGAAAAACGAGTATGGGGGCCAAAGAGAAAAAAACAGAGATCTTATGTTAAAGATATTGTTAGAAACCTGGCAGAGCAGAACATGCTTCCGGCTATATATTTTACTTTTTCAAGGAAAAAGTGTGATGAGCAGATGGAAAAATGCGCTGAGCTTGATTTGGTAACACGTGATGAACAGCGTAGAATCAAGGAATTTATAGATAGCTATATTGCAGAAAATCCGCATTTGTATAATAACAGACACATTGATTACCTGATGCAAGGGGTTGCATCACACCACGCGGGACTTTTGCCTGCGTGGAAAAATCTTGTTGAAAAATTGTTTCAGCAAGGCTTGATCAAGGTAGTATTTGCGACAGAAACACTTGCTGCCGGAATAAATATGCCGGCCCGTTCAACAGTTATCAGTTCTACAAGCAAGCGTACAGACAGCGGGCATAGAATGCTGACTGCAAATGAATTTTTACAGATGTCCGGCCGGGCAGGCCGCCGCGGTATGGATGAAGTCGGTTATGTAACTATTGTAGGGACAATGTTTCAAACTCCAGAAGAGGTTGCAAATCTTGTTTTAAGTGATGCAAATCCGCTTGAAAGCCGCTTTTCTCCTAGCTATTCAATGGTTTTAAATTTACTGCAAAGATTTTCACTTGATGAAGCTAAAGAACTTATATTAAAAAGTTTTGGCTACTTTTCATCAGGTACGCGTCTCCAGCCGCTTTTCGCATTAAAAGAAAGTTATGAAAACGAAATGGCTGAAAGAGAGTTTGCGTGTCCGCATAAACAGTCTGATTACGATCTGCATGCGTATGACAAAATTAGAAATCTATATGTCCAAAACCGCCATACTTATAAAAAGATATGTAAACAGGAAAAAAGCAAAAATAGACCATTACCGCCGGAGGCTGTTCAGTTTGGGAAAGAGACGAAGGCACTTCTTGCCCAAATGCATAACTCACCTTGCGACAGCTGCAAGCTGTATAAAAAACACACTAAAAATCTTGAGGTAATAGAGCGGATTGTTGTCAGAAAACAAAAACTTGAAAAAGAAATTGAACGGCAGCGTGATATATTTTGGAATAAGTTTCTGGCTCACAGAAGTGTTTTATATGAGTTTGGGTATATAGTTGATGATTATCCGACTGAAGACGGCATAATGACCGCGCAAATACGCTCAGAAAACGAATTATATATTGCAGAGATAATTAAATCTCATATACTTGAAAATTTAACGCCGGCTCAGCTTGCGGCCGTGATTTGTGCTGTTGCAACAGAGGACTTAAGAGTTGATATCCCGTATATTCCTTTTTCAGAACCGGTACGAAAAACTTTGAACCAGCTTAGGAATATAAGACGAAAGATAGAAAGAGTTCAAAATCATTATTTGGTTGAGGCACCTTGCTATATAAACCCGTATTTTAGCTCTCTTATAGAGCTTTGGGTTGAGGGTTCTGAATGGGAGGACATTACAGGTCAGATTGACATGGGAGAAGGGGATATAGTCCGTGCATTTAAGCGGGTCGTTGATATACTAAGACAATTTACCACTATATCAAATGTTCCTGAGGCGCTTGTCTTTACCGCGCGGGAGGCGATTGATAAAATTCAACGTGAACCGGTTAATCTGGATTAGAAAGATTATGCAGAAAAAAGAGGTTATAATAAAGACACTAAAATTGTTTCCGCTATGTTTTCAAAAGAGCGGAAAGTACAGAATTGAGCTTAAAAATTTACTAAAGGAATATAAAATATCAAAAACAAAACTTGTTATGACTCTTTTGGTTAAGGATGAAGAGGATATTATAGAGACAAATATTAGGTTTCATTACGCAATGGGAGTTGACCGGTTCATCGTAACCGTCCATAACTCAAGTGACAGGACATTAGATATTCTTAAAAATTTGAAAAATGACATTCCGCTGGAAATTATTGAATTAAAATCTGATGGTTATTTTCAGGATATTTGGGTTGACAAAATGATACGACTTGCAAGGGACAAATATAAAGCGGACTGGGTTATAAATGCCGATGCTGATGAGTTTTACTACTCGCGTGATTTTGACCTGAAGAAAAGTATACTCAAATATACGGCAGGTAATGTTATAATTTTGCCATCGATTTGTCCTTATCCTGATGATCGTGAAGATTATCTGAGCTGCCCGTATTTTATAACAAACTTTATGCCGGAGTACCTCGCAAAAGATTTAAACATAGACATAAATTTGCCTGAAAACAGCCATTTTTTGATAGAAAGCAGCTGCAAGAAGGTTATTCACAATACAAAGGATTATATTAAAATTAAGATGGGAAATCACGTAGTTCAAATGCGTCGGAAAAAAGTTATTCCATCTGAAGACATTAAACTTTATCATTTTACGGTTAGAAACTATACATATTATGTTAAAAAAGCAAAGAACTACCTGGAATCATCAAAATTAATGCCGGGAGCCAATGGTGAGCATGTAAAGAAAATGATTGATGAGTTAAAGAATGGAACTTTGAGAGAATATTATAACAAAAGATATAACCCTGAGAAATTGGCTCTTCTGCTTGAAAACGGTGTTGTTACAAAGGATTATTCTCTAATTAACTTTTTAAGACACTTTAATATTATTCATTAAAAAAAATGTGTTCTGAAATAATCCATTTAAATTTTTTGATTGGTACTACCCGCATAAGAAATTTTAATATATAATTTGCTGTTTTTCTTGAAAGACTTGAGTACAAATTACTTTTAAGGGAAAATTTTGAGTAAATCAAAGAACAGTTGTATTCATTTCCCATGTTTGTATAATTCCCGGCTTCATTCTTTTGTTCAGTTAGTAATTTGTATTTTGTTAAATTTGGTGAAAGTTTAAGAGTTTCGATTTCTCCATCTGTTTTGTTAAAATCGTTCTCAATAATTACAAGAGAAATTTCTTTTTTAAATCTGTCTTGAAGCTTACTGTGGTATTCTATGTATACCTCGTCGGGAATTAAGTTTAAATGAGCATGGTATACTAAGAGAATCTTATTTTTTGTCTTAATATTGTTGATAAATCTTGAAGTTCGCCTTGCATATTTTTTCTTTACATTTAGAAATTCCTCATCAAAAGGTATGCCGGCTCTGAAGTCATGATAGTAATCAAAACCAATCCTTGAATTATGATAATCGTCCGTTCTATAATTCATTGTTTTATCTTTTGAAAGCGCAAGAAGCTTAATATCTTCTTTCTCGAAAAATTCATCAAAATCATTAAGAATTAGATTCATTCTGGTTTCAAAATCCGATCCGGTAAGCCAGTCAAACGGGCCCGCGCAAATTCTCAGACCAAATTTTATTAAATATTGCGCACACGCACAGTCTTGGCCTAATGAGTATACTATATCAAATTTTTCTTTTCCCATAAAAAAATTATATTACAAATAAGTTCAGGAAATATAATTGTAAATTTTGCCCAAAAGACCGAAGAAGTGTCAAAAATACTATATTTAGTTTTGTAAAACCATTGGTATTAAAGGACTTGAAGTCTTTGTAACATTATGTTACAATAGTAGTAGGAAGGTCCTGAAAATGGTTATCAGGTTTCCGATGAGTGTTATTCCCCACCCCACTCTTAAATAAAAAAGGTATCCGGTTACTTTAACACAATAGAGGTGACATCATGGATACTCTTGATTATTATGCTGGGAATACCAGGCAGAACAATTCGCTGGCAGTAAATATTGCCCTGCTGGGTACGTTTGTATTGCTTCAGCCGTTATTTTTTTATCCGCCTATACTGGCTAATGATATGACACTTGCAAAAATAAGCAATCCGGTGCTAAATGTTCCGGTTAAAAATACTGTAGTGGAAATTGAAAAAGAAATTTCTCCGGAAATTCGTGCTGCCAATTTTAATAGCCGTGTTAAGGAAAAATATCCAAAAGCTGTAATAAAAGATGTTGCAAAAGGTGTAAAGCATATACGTCTTGTAAAGTATTACGATGGCAAACCTGTAAGAATAAATGTTGTTGAAATTGAGAGGAAACTTGCAGACGATTTTGAGATAAAACCTGCGTTGTCCTCAACTTCAAACAATTTAAACAGTAAGCGCACAATTACAACAATAGCTAAAAACACAAATTCGATAGCCGCAATAAACGGAACATACTTTAAGCCGCAAACCGGTGTGCCTCTTGGAACATTAATGATAGACAGAAAAATTTATACCGGGCCGGTTTATGACCGGGTTGCAATGGGAATATTTGACGACGGATTTAAAACTGCCCGTTTACAAATGAATGGAGAGATTCGCGCAAATGGAAAAACTTTAAAAGTTGATAATATTAACCAACCGCGCATGCTATCAACCCACACGATTATTTATACTCCGGAGTGGGGAAAGAACTCTCCCGCAACACCAAAATACGGCTATCAATTGGCAATTAAAGATAATAAAATTATTTCTGCATCATATAATCCTCTGGCTATTCCTGACGGGGGGTATGTAATTTCTGCCCCCCTCAGTGTTTTGAAGCCATTTTTGAATGCAAAAAAGATAAAAATAACACTTAATACATCGCCGGAGTGGAAAAATGTTCGCCACATAATAAGCGGAGGTCCTTATCTTGTAAAAAATTCAGAAGTATTTGTTGATATGACAGCTCAGAAATTAGGAGCAATTGGAGGTAAAAATCCAAGAACAGCAATAGGATACACTGCCGATGATATTTTCATTATGGTAGCAGTTGACGGCCGGGAAGGTAGTTCTGTCGGAATGACGCTGATGCAGCTGGCTAACTTTATGAAATCTCTTGGCTGCACAGATGCAATAAATTTGGACGGTGGAGGTTCAACCGTAATGTATGTTGGCGGGCAGGTAGTTAATAAGCCTGCATTTAAAGGCGGTATTGCAATCTCCAACGCCCTCGTTTTATCTTCCAAGTCAAAATTATAGCTTAAAATATTTAATACTATACATCATTTGAAGTAAAAATAAAATTTAAAACTATATAATCAGTTGATGTAAATTAATGTATATTTTTACATAATAATAATGTGCCTGAGGGCGTTATATTTTTTTATTTACAGGTGGTTACAAATGAATTTACACGAACAATGTCTTTTGCGTTATCTTAAAAATCCCGATGAGTTGTCATATTCAACCGAAATCCTTAAGTTAAATAATTTCATATTGGAAAAGCGTTTTCTTGTAAAAAATTTTGTTGCCAAATCGACCCGAATACATTATACTAATAATGTAGATTTGGGTTAAGTGCATGATTAAAAAATTCTTATACGCGTTATGGTTATTTTTGTTTTTGCTAGGTATTTTTGTGAGTGTCAAAAATACTAATTTCAGAAATTTTCTGGCAATGATTGAAAATAGAACCTTTGACATACGCCAGAATATATTGATTAAAGAAAATACAAAAGAACCAAGTGAAGATATTGTTATAGTTGCAATAGACGATGCTTCTTATGAGTATATTCTTGACAGGTACGGTGAATGGCCAATGCCAAGAGAAATTTATGTTAAACTTGTCGATTATCTCGAAAAATATAATCCGCAAAGTATCGCTTTTGACCTGATGTTTGTCAAGTCAATGAAAAGTAATCCAAAGGCTGATAAAGCACTTGTTGATATTGTCAAAAAATATGATAATGTTTTTGTATCAATGAATTTCGACAATCAGGACAAATCAATAAGAAAGCCGCCTATATTACCTAAAAATTTAAGTGTTAATGTTTATAATAAATCTCCGTTAGTTGATTTTACCGGTCAGACATACTCTAACTGCAGAACTATTCTAGAAGAATTATTGAACTCTACCGGGAATGTAGGATTAATAAACGTTACACGTGCTGAAGACGGAATACTTAGAAAAATGCCGGTGTTTTTGAAATATCAGGGCAAATATTATCCACAGCTTGGCATGGCCGTCGGTCTTCATTATCTGAAAGCACATAAACAATTTGCTGGCAAAGATTTTGAAATTGACACAAGGTCAAATCTTTTACTTGGCCGCAGAAAGGTCTATCTTGACGATGATGCCAGTGTAATACTTAATTGGTACGGGACTAATCAAAGTTACAGATATATCCCTATTTATAAAATTATTCAAATTATTAACGGTGAAAAAGAAGATCAGAACCTGGATTTAGATGGGAAAATTATATACTTTGGAACTACTGCTGCAAGTTTATTTGATATAAAAACTGTTCCGGTAAGCAGGACATACCCGGGTGTTGAGGTTCAGGCCACCTATGTAAACAATATTATTGACGACAATTTTATCAGAAAATTTGATCGCTCATTTACTGTTCAACTTGGTGTTCTTTTGGCTTTAATAACAGTTCTTATAGTTATGAATGAAAGTTCTGCTTTTGTAGGGTCTTTGGCGGCATTTTCAGTTTATATGCTTTATGTATTTGCAACATATTATGCTATGAAATACTTTAACGTATGGATAGACATTGTTTATCCGCTATTGCTTGCAATTGCAACATTTATTGCTGCATATATTATAAAATATCTTATTAAGTCCAGGGATTTTGAGCAGCAGTATGTTCTTGCGACCACTGACGGATTAACTGAACTTTATAATCACAGATATTTTCAGGAACAAATGAGAATGATGGTTGAGGCCTCCAAGCGTTACGAAGTTCCTTTTTCCTTAATTATACTGGATATTGATTTCTTCAAAAAATTTAATGATACTTTTGGACACCAGGCCGGAGATGCAGTGCTTAGGCAGGTTGCGCAGACTCTTAAGAAAAATGTACGTACGACTGATATTGCATGCCGCTATGGCGGTGAAGAAATGAGTATTATTCTTGCTAAAACAGATTATGAAACCGCATTATCAACTGCAAAAAAAATCTGTGAAAGGGTTTCGTCGAAAAATTTCAAACTTCCTAACGGTAAGGAGACTACTGTTACAATCAGTCTTGGGGCGTCTACTTTCCCTCAGGATGGAATCACAGCAGAGGAGCTTATTGAGGCCGCGGATGTAAGACTCTATCATGCTAAAAATAACGGCCGAAACCAGGTTGGCGCCTAAATCCTAAAAACAATTTTTATTTGCCGTTTTCATTACATTTTAATGTTAATTTTTAATGTTAACATTTGTAAACTTTTTTTCTTATAAAAAGGCAATTTTGCTTGCTATATATACTTTATATATTTAAGAGAAAAAAGAACACGAAGGATAATCATATGGGTATACTTACCTCAAACTATATGAATACTTATGCGATACGCATGACCCTTCAGCTGCAGCATAAAAAAATGAATCTGCAGTTGAAGGCGGCACGTGTTCAAAGAAATATGGGAAATGCCCAAAAAGCTGTTAATATGCAAAAGAGGAGATCAGAGCAAGGCTTACAATATAATTATCAAATTCAAAATTCAATGCTTAACAGCAGCATTCAGGGATTGTATGATAGCGATGGCAAAATAAGCGATCAGGCAAAATATAATGATTACCAAAACAGCATATTTAACAACAGAATGAGTTATCAATACAGTAAATCAGCAATGGATCAGTACTTTGAAGACTTATACGAACAATATCTTGAACCTCTTAAAGATGAGGAAGAAGATATTCGAACTGAATTAGTAATGGTAGATCAACAACTTACATTCTGGCAGCAAATGAAAGAAAATTACGGAAAAGAAGGCCAGGAAGCAATTAAGGACTTTGTTGGCAATTAATAAATAATCCTGATAAATAATAAACAATAAAGCAGCAATAAATATTTGCTGCTTTACGTTTATGAAGTTATGTATGATTTGAGATAGTTGCCAAAATATTGTTTGTGTTATAATAGCATAAGAAAGAAAGAGGTTTGATTGATATGAAAGTCAGCGTTAAGGTTCCGGCTACAACAGCGAATATTGGGCCCGGATTTGATTGTCTGGGAATGGCTCTGCCACTATATAATACAATTACAATTGAAGAAACTGTGCTGCCGGGAACGGGTGTTGAGATAAATGTTCTTGCCAATGAAGATATTACGGATGAATTTTCTCTAGAACATATTCCTATGGATGAAAATAGCATTGTTTATAAGGCTGTTGAACTTCTTTATAATTCAATAGGCCAAACTCCTACTGAATTAAAAATTACAATTCATTCGGAAATACCAATTGCGCGCGGCCTTGGTAGCAGCGCGTCAGTAATTGTGGGTGGGCTTATTGCTGCAAATGAACTTCTTGGAAGACCTGCTGATGAGGCTGCTTTATTGTCTATAGCGACAGAAGTTGAAGGGCATCCGGATAATGTTACCCCTGCAATTGTCGGTGGTTTGGTTATATCATCCTATGAAGAAGACGGCGGCATTGTTTATAGAAAACTTGAATGGCCTGATGAATGGCTCATTACTGTTTGCGTGCCTGAATACGAGCTTGCAACTGAAATATCAAGATCTGTTCTGCCTAAAGAGGTTCCACTCCAGGATGCCGTGTTCAATGCTCAAAGAATGGGAATGTTTGTACACGCAGTTCACACAAAAGACGAAGAACTTATGAAACTTGCGCTGAAAGATAAACTTCATCAGCCTTACAGAATGAAACTTGTGCCGGGGTTGGAAAAGATTTCAGAGAATTTGAAACACGAAGAAAGTGTTTTAGGGTGTGTATTGAGTGGGGCTGGTCCTGCAATACTTGTTATATCAAAGAAAAATAACCTGGACAAGGTAAAAACAATAGTAAAAGAAACTTGGAATGAGTTAAATATCAGTACACAGTTATATACTTTCCCGGTTGAACAAAACGGCGCAAAGGTTATAGGTGTTGTCTAACAAAGTTTATAGTTTATAATTACTATTAGTCTATCTAAAGGATATATAATATGTATAAACTCTACCCATATTTTACTAAGGATGGCTCTGTAGGGCTGTTTAGCCCTTCTGATGATGATATTTACCATTCAACATATGGAGCTGCAACAGAGGCTTATGAAAAGTTTATTTTTCCGGCTGAGATTGATAAGTTCTTGCTTTATAATCCCAAAATAAAAGTTCTGGATATTTGTTTTGGCATCGGTTATAATTCAAAAAGTTTTATAAATTTTATTTTTAAAAATAAAAAAAAATATTTGAAAAAATGTTCTAATAAAAGAAAAATATTATCACTATATAGCGAGAAGATAGATAACGATAACATTAACTATAAAAAATATAACGAGACGCTAGATAATGATAATAATATTTTGAAAGAATATACCGACAAGATATATATTGATAATATTTCAAACGAAAAGAATATCCAAAGTAAGCAAAAATATAACTATCAGATATATAATGATAAAATAAGCACCAATACCGAAGAATTACAAACACATACACAAAATAAACAAAGTGCAATTTACATTAAGGCAATTGATACAGATAAAATACTTGCCTGGCTTTCTCCTTTTATTGAAAATAGAAGAAAAAAAATTCCAAAAAATTATAAAATTCCGTTTTCTAATGAAAAAATACTAAAACTTTTAAATTCGGAGGGAAAAAGTGGTTCAAACGAAAATTCTCCCAATCACAAAAATCAAAATTTAAAATATAATATCAAAGAACTAATTAACTATCCGGCGGCCTTAAACTTATTTTTATATAATGAAATAATTGCCTCACACCCGGAAATTGCAGATAATGATGATTTAATTTGCATTCTGAATAATAAAGAATTCAGGCAATATTTTAATCCCCATATTTGCCGTTTATACAAATTTTATAGATTATCAAGGGGTAAGAATACCCCTTTAAGCGTTTTTTATCCATTCTTACATAATATATATTATAATTACCTATCAAATCGTTATAAAAGCGAACTGAAATGCCTTAAAAATATGGATATTAATTTTGAGCTAAAAATTAATGATGCAAGGAAAGAGATATCAGAAGATAAAAATATGTATGATTATATATTTTTAGATGCATTTACTGCCGCAAAATGCCCCTGCTTGTGGACAGTTGATTTTTTTAAGCTCCTTTATAACCATCTTGAGCCAAATGGAATGATTTTAACTTACTCAAACTCTGCCGCTGTTCGTAATGCGTTTCTCAATGCCGGTTTTTATGTCGGAAAAATTTATAATCCTTCTGCCGATAAATTTACAGGAACTATTGCGGTAAAAAACGAAGCACTAATAAAACATGAGCTTTCAGAATACGATTTAGGGCTATTAAAAACGCGGGCAGGTATATTTTATCGTGATAAAAATTTAAGTGCCCTTAATGAGGAAATTATAGCCCTTCACAAAAAAGAGGTCGAAAATTCTAACTTAATATCAAGTTCTAAATACATTAAACTCAATAAATAGTTATCGTTATATATCTTTACGATATAAATTCTCTTTAGCACTTGATTATTAGACGATTTTTTGCCTGATTGCCTGAATATTAATAATGTTATTCCAAACTTCTTTAGGAATCTTACAGTTTATATGTGCCCATAAGCAAGTTGTTTGTGTATTGACGGACATTGATATATTAGTCTATACTTGACATAATTTATAAAATGATAAATAATGTATATTGTTATTATTATAAATATAAGGAGGATTATCATGATAATTAGGAATATGCTTAAAGTTGCCCCCCCCCCTTAGTCGTAAAACCAGACTAGGATTGGGTTTTAGCCTATTTAGACAATTCGTTTACGATATTAACCGTAACTTTAGCATTGAGCATTGTATTACAAAATTGGGATTTACACTTGCAGAGGTTTTGATAACTCTTGGTATAATCGGTATCATCGCTGCAATGACGCTTCCATCGTTGTTGGCAAATTACAAAAAGCAAGAAATTGCCACAAGATTAAGCAAAGCATATAGCACACTGCTAAATGCGATTCGTATGTCAGAAAGTCACAATGGAGAAATGCGTATATGGCCTCAGGGCGAATCTTTAGATGTTGATGAATTCTGGACTAAATATCTAAACCCTTATCTTAGTGGAGCTAAATTATGCGATACCTGCCGTACATGTGGCTATCCTAAGGACTGTACAAACGTTATTTGGAGTTCAAAGTGGACTGGTGATGGAGGCACATGGTCTCTTGAGTCCAGCAGTTCAAGGCTTTTATTCCAACTGAGTGACGGAACTGTAATCTTTTTTCCAAAAAATTCTATGAATTCATATGGTAATCCTACTTTTGTTAATTCTCTTTTTATTGATGTAAACGGCTCTCTGGGCCCAAATGAATCTTGTAAAGATGTCTTTTTCTTTGAAAGAGATTATCAAAAAGGAAGTATAAGCGCTCCTAAAGGCGATTGCAGTCTTAATAAAAAATATTGTACTAATGAAATTATATCAAATGGTTGGAAAATTCCTGAAGATTATCCATGTAAATTGTAATATTATTTAATTATTTGCAATACCTTAATTGGAATCTGTATAATATATTATATGAAACATTATGATTTAGTTGTGGTCGGAGGCGGGACTGCCGGTTGTGCTGCTGCATATATTGCCGGCAAGTTAGGACTGAAAACTCTTATTATTGAAAAAAGAATACATTTGGGCGGCACGATTACTTCCGGGCTTGTCATTCCTGCGATGAAATCTTCAGACAATCAGATTAATACTTGGTTTTATCACGCGTTAATTGAAGAATTAAAGAGTTTAGGCGGACAGGTAACCTATCTTGGCAACCCCGGCTGGTTTAATCCTGAGCTCACAAAAATAGCATTGGACTCACTTATGGCTAAAGCCGGTGTGGACGTGTATTTCGACACTCACATAACTAAAATTCAATTGAAAAACAGCACTATTAAGACTATTACTATTTCAAAACAAATCTTATCGTTATATAACGACGAGGTACATGAGCAGATTAAAAAGTTATCAGTACCTATCGCTGCGAGATATGTTGTAGACTCGACTGGAAATTGTGAAGTCGGAAAATTTTGTGGTTGTCAATTTTTGGAAAAAAAAGTTGAAAACCAACCGGTAAGTTTAAGATTTATAATGGGCGGGGTTGATCTTAGAAAATTTGGAAACTGGCTTAAAGAATATGATAAGGATCGTTCCGTTACAACAGTTGAGGAGATAGATGGCCAGATACACCTGTCTACAGCCTATACATGGGACAGAAATAAGGAATGGGCTTTGCGCCCTCTATTTAAGGATGCAGAGCGTAAAAAAATATTAAAACCCATTGATAGTAACTATTTTCAGATATTTACAGTAGCGGGAATGCCCGGGTGCATAGCATTCAACTGTCCGCGGATTATAAATTACAATGAAATTCTTGCAGTGCGTGACACATCAAAAGCCTTGCTCCTTGCAAGAAAAACTATACTAAGACTTGCTAAATTTTGTAAGGAGTATTTCCCGGGATTTGAAAATTCTTATATTTCAAATATCGCTGATATGCTTGGAGTAAGGACTTCAAGAAGAATTAAAGGAAAGTATGTTTATACTATGGGCGATATTATTTCCGGGAAAAAGTTTGATACCCCCCTTGTTGTTGCTAATTATCCTATTGATGTTCATTCCAAAAAGAAAAATGCATCAATTCTGACAATGGTTCAGGATTATCAAATACCTATAGAATGTACAATGTCTGCGGATGTTAAAAATTTATTTGTTGCCGGGAGATGTATATCGGCTGATTTTATGGCTCAAGGCGCACTTAGAGTTCAAACAAGCTGCTTTTCCATGGGGGAAGGTATCGCTAAATATGTTGCCAAAGCAATTAAAAATGAAGAAAATAAGGATTAGTAAATGAAAACTTTGGATATAATTGTTCCGTTTTATAATGAAGAAGAATGCATAGAAAAACTTCTCACACGCCTTTTGGCTTTAAAAGAGGTGCTTTCAGAGACACTTGATGTAAATTTTATTCTGGTTGATGATGGTTCTTCTGATAACAGCGTTTTGTTCGTAAACAATTATGCAGAGAAACACAAGTGTATAAAATTAATTACTTTCACACGAAATTTTGGTCAGGATATTGCCGTGACAGCGGGTTTGGATTACTCTACCGGTGATTACGTTGCTATAATTGATTCTGATCTTCAGGATCCGCCTGAGTTAATTCCGGCGATGTATGAGAAGCTTGCCGAAGGATATGATATTGTTTATGCAAAGAGGATTGAAAGAAAATCCGAAACCTTGTTTAAAAAGCTTACCGCATATGGATTTTACAGAGTAATCAACTTATTAAGTGAAATTAAGATGCCTCCTGATACCGGGAATTTCCGTATTATGACGGCCAAGGTTCGCAAAACAGTAAATGCAATGAAAGAACACCAAAGATTTTTAAGAGGCCTGATTGCCTGGAGCGGTTTTAAATCTGTACCATACTACTACAACCGCGATGAACGTGAAGCCGGAAAAACAAAATATTCAGCTTTAAAGATGTTCAAACTTGCCTTAACCGGCATTTTTAGCTTGTCATATAGATTATTGGATTTAGTATGGGGAATTGCTGGTCTGCTGATTATTTTATCTTTTGTTGCTGCTATATATAATCCGGTAATTTCTGCAATACTTTTTTGCAGTGCTCTCCAAATTGCAGCAATCGGACTGGTCGGAATGTATATTGCCGGGATTTCACAAGATACCAAAGCACGCCCATTATATGTTATTGACAAAGTTATAAACTTAAACTAATTAGCTTTCTTTCAGATGTTTTATGTGCTTATAAATATATAATCCGCCAAGAATAACGCAAACAGCAACTATTAGTATATCAAATTTGTGCCAGATGTGCTTAAAGGCCTCCATATTTTGGCCAAGCTTAACTCCGACAAATATAAGCAGGTAGCTCCAGATAAGCGAGCCAAGAAAGGTGAATGTAAAGAAAAATCGTTTTTTAGCCCTTAAAATACCTGCAGGCAGTGAAATAAATGTTCTCACAACCGGAAGCATTCTGCATATAAAAAATGCCCAATCTCCATATTTTTCAACCCACTTATCCGCCTCTTCAAGATCCTTTTTGGAAACAAGAAAATATTTACCATACTTTTCCACAAAAGTACGGCCTCCAAAATATCCGATATAATAAGACGGGAGCGAGCCAAGCACACACCCGACAGCACTTGCAAATGCTGCGACATGAAAATTCATTTCGCCCTTGCTTACAATATAACCCGCAAAAGGCAATACAGCTTCACTTGGCAACGGAATATTGCAAGACTCAATTGCCATTAACAAAGCGACACCTGAAGGCCCCATAACTGTAATTACATGCTCAATCCAGCTTATTAAATGCGCAAGTATACTATTTATTAATTCCATTTTGTCTCCCCTCTGATATTACAGAATTAATACTAACAGAAAAATAAACAAAAATCATCAATGTGCACTTTAACTTTTATTGAGCATTTTATGAGAAATAACATTACTGACAGCCATCGTCCGCATGATCTATTTTCCCGTCAAAATCGTTGTCTATGCCGTCAGAGCAGGAACCAATTGAATATTTACCTTCAGCTTTTACAGTATATCTCAAATATTTATCCGGAATTTTTTTCCAGAAGTATTCAAAATAATTACGGTAAAATTTTGTTAATCTTGGATTTTTAATTATTAAAAGATTTTCATCATTTTTGTTTTCACCGCTGTTTGAAAAATTTGTTGAACCTGCAACAAGATATTCATCATCAATAATCATTGCTTTTGCGTGCATTTTTCCCGCGAAATTTTCAACCTTGATTGGTATTCCGTTTTTTCTAAGCCTCTTAAAGGCCGAGTGTTCACCATAAGTATTTGTTGCGTCTATAATAATTTTAACATCAACTCCGCGCTCTTTTGCTTGAATTAGTTCTGAACACAACTCAGTATGTGTAAATAAAAAGGCCGGTATATAAATATACTTTTTAGAATTTTTTATCAGCGGCAGCACATAGTTGGTTAATGATTTGTCCTGAGGAGAAAAATATACAGAAACAGTACTATTTCCGACCTGCAAATTAGAGTTGTTTTCTGTTTGTTTTTTCAGAGTGTGAAATTTCCCGCTAAACATTTGTTCAAATTCTTTTTCATAAATCTCAGCAATACTTTTGGAATTAATAATGACAACATTATTATGGTTAAATCCGGAAAAACCGGTTGTTGAAAAATTCATTGAACCGGTATACACCTTTGATTTATCAAATATTGCAAATTTGTTATGCATCAACATATTTGTTAATTTTTTATTATCTATAATTTCATCAGAACGCACATCATTATATTTTCCAATAAAATCAAGCGTTTCAGGATAATAATACTTTTGTCCGCTTGAAGTATCATAGATTATTCTTATTTTAACACCGCGTTTTGCGGCACTATCCAGAGCCGAGTTAACTTTAGGGATATTCGCCCAGCCATAAATTGCCATGTCAATAGAATTTTGAGCCTGATTAATTGAATTTACAAATTCTTTGCAGACAGCATGATTACAATTTCTGTCTGGCTTTAATATAAGAGAAAAATCGGTTAATATAAGCTTGAAACTTCCGTCAGTAATTATATTGGGCGGAGGCGGAACAGCCGGAATTTCTTTGGAATACTTTTTTAACTTATTATCAATGTGGCAAAATTTGCATGCTTTTGCCTCTTTGGGAATTTCCCTCTCTAACAGAATAACCGCATCATGTGCGGCCTGCCCGTATTTGCAGCCGAGAGTGTGATATTTAAGACTTTTATGGTTCATGATAACAAGTTTAAGATTTTTAGCCTTTGCACTGATTGACTCAAAGGCTTTTTGATTAACCGGTCGGCCGTTCGATATGCCAAAACCGTTTATATTAAGCAGGTCTCTGTAATTTTGTTTATCAATATAAATATCTGCATATTTACAATCCGGCTTATCAAGAGCTTTTTCAAAATGTTTAAGCCGAATATTCCTCCCGCCAAGAATTTTATTGGCGAAATCATCTGCCAGAAAGCCGATTGCAAGAGACTGCTCATATGAAATTCCCAGGCTGTCGGCAAGTTCGGCCGAATTTTTTGACAAATTCGATGTAAAAGATTCAACTGACGGAATACAAAATGTTTCTCCGTCATCAACAATATTATTATTGTTAAGATCAACCTGAATTACTGTTGGAGTAACTATATTAAGAACTCTCTGGTGCCTTTGAACTACTAATATATAGAGAGAAAACAAAATAAATAATACTACCAATACACAAAGACTAAGTTTATCCCTCATTACACACACTTACACCTTGTGGTTAGTTATTTCAAAACCCATACGATAAATGTTGTCCTCTAATATTTTATTCTGTGTTAATTTAAATTCAACAGCATGACTGTCATTAATACTTCTCAGATAACTGCACGGATGAATAAGTGCTTCTGCAATAATATCTTCTTCATCGCTTATAGTTTTCAACCCGTATTCAAGAGTGTTTGCATCCATCATCCCGGTATAACCGACACCAATTAGATAATTATTAGTTTTTAGGCCAAATTCATTTACAATTTTTCGGTTCCTCAGTGTGTAAACATTAAGAAGTATAACTTTAAGTATATTAATCGCAAATTTATAATTTAAAATATACCTGAGTTTAGGTACAACGTAAAATTCCTCATATTGCGTGCGAACATAAGGTATATTATATTCTTTTGCAAGTTTACAAACAATTTTGAAAATTGGAGGTATTGCGTGGGTATGGCAATGAGAATCAATATGATCAGGTTTTACAGAGACAAGAATTTTTTCAATTTGCGCACGAAATTCTTTTTCAACTTCCTTGAGAAACTCAGGATTAGAGGAATTTCTTATTAAATAAAGATAATTTTTGTCAAACTCACCGCTGATATTTGTCAAAAAACGTGTTCGCGTAAGAGATTTGCCTTCAATCAAATTTAAGTGAACACCTACACTCAAATGCTGACACTCCGGAATTATTTCGTTGACTGCACTTTCAAAGGCCGAACCGTTTGCCATTAAGCTGGCACTTTTTACAAACCCGTTACTGTAACCGTTTAAAACAGCACGATTATGATCCTGAGATTTTCCGAAATCATCGGCATTTAATATAAATCTTTTCATACAGACTAAGTATCCCTTACAAAATAATTATAATAAAATCAATTAATAAATGCAAATATAAAAAGCCGTGCCACTGTCTATCGAACTTGGCAAAAACAGAATCAAAAATGATTTTCTCTTTTTAAAGATACAACACCCGCAAGGATTGTCTTAGTGCTGCTATGTTTCCATCCTGACACGGTTCGACAGCTTACGCCGCTGCATATTTAAACGTCAACAAAAATAATTTTATCAAGCTGCATCTGCCAAACCCTCACAACAGGCTCTGCACCCCGCCTAAACTTCGGGTCGAGAGATTGCAATTCCCCGTGGAGCACGGCTGATTATAGTATATCATGAAAATAAAAATTTAACAAAGGTTAAATTTCCACATATATTACTCCATTTCATTATAAACAATTTTTTTACGCAGTCCCCATTGAATCATTGTCAAAACAAAAATTATTACAAATAAAACATAAGCAATAGCACTTGCTTTACCTATATTAAAGTATTCAAAAGCGTTTTTGTATATAGCATATACAAGCACATTTGTGCTGTCAAGCGGCCCGCCGCCGGTCATCAGGTATATCAAATCAAAAACCTGGAATGAACTTATTGCAGTAATTATTACCACAAAGAATATTGTTGGAGAAAGCATTGGAACAGTCACATATTTAAAAGTTTGTAAAACATTTGCTCCATCTATTTTTGCAGCCTCGAACAAACTTTGCGAGATCCCCCCAAGCGCAGCCAAAAAGATTATCATATTGTACCCTATTAATTTCCAAACAGATACAATAATAAGCGCCGGCATAGCAAAACGCGTATCATAAAGCCAGCTTATATGTAGATTTAATACAGTATTCAAAAGTCCGATGTTTGGATCGAATATCCATTCCCATACAATTCCTATTACTATCATTGGAGTTATAAACGGAAGGAAATAGGCAGTTTTATAAAACTCACTTCCGCGTATTCCTGAATTTATAACTGCTGCAAGCACCAATGGAATTATCACCCCAAATATCGATGTAGACAAGGCAAACACGATTGTATTCAACAAAATTTTAAAAAATAAAGGTTCTGTGAATATTTCCCTATAATTGACCAGCCCGGCGAACTCTATCGGATTTAGCAGATCCCACTTTGTAAAACTCAACCCGAATGAGCACATAACCGGAATTATAATAAAAATAAGTGTTCCTATAAGTGCCGGCAGGATAAAAATATACCCGGCCAAAGACTCTTTTTCTGCAATATTTCGAAATTTCATATAATAATTATAATTCAAACAAAATTACAGATTTAAACCTCTGATATTTATGTTATAATTTTTTCGGATAACGATTAGGGAGACAAACTTTTATGGAAAATAAATATGATCATGCCTTTGGGAAAAATGATATCAGAGGAATTTACGGTGAAGATATTACAGAAGAACTTTTTTATAATGTAGGCAGAAGTTATGTAAAGTACTTGAACCAACTTTCATCTACAAAAGAATCAGATATGTATCTGACTGTTTGCATGGATGCAAGGACACATTCTCCGATGCTATCAAAAGCGCTTCAAGCCGGAATTACATCAACCGGAGCGCATGTAGTTGATCTTGGCCTTGCGCCGACTCCTATTGGTTATTATTCAGAAGTTAAAGGTCTTCCGGCTAGTGTTACTGACGGGCACAAAATTATAGCGGCCTGCATAATCACTGCAAGCCATAATCCCAAAGAATACAATGGTCTGAAAATGACTTTTGAACACCAAACGTTATCGGAACAAAAAATTAAAGAGTTAAAAGAAGTAACACTCAGTAACTGGACAAATGATATACAGCCGCTTAATCAGTCACTGGTTGTAAATTATGATATAATTCCTTCTTATATTGAGGATATGAAATTCCGTTTTGGCATGATAGGCAAAGGTGTTAAGGTTGTTGTCGACAGCGCAAATGCTACAGGCGGAATTGTCGGCCCTAAATTATACAGAGAGCTTGGCTGTGATGTTGTTGAACTTTTCTCCGAGCCGGACGGAACCTTCCCTAATCACCACCCAAATCCAAGTGTTGAAAGTACTCTTGACACACTTAAGCTTAAAGTTGTTGAAACAAAGGCAGATATCGGAATCGCGTACGACGGGGACAGCGATCGTATCGGAGTCGTTGATAATTGCGGGAAGTTCTTAACCGGAGATAAGCTTCTTTTAATATATGCTTCAGAGTTGATTGATGAATGCAAAGAAAAAAATGTTTGTCCAACCATTGTTAGTGAAGTTAAGTGTTCACAGGTTCTTTATGACTCAATTAATAAGATGGGCGGACATGCGGTTATGTGTAAAACCGGACACGGATATATAAAGGCAATGATGCAAGAAACCGGGGCACTATTGGCCGGAGAAATGAGCGGTCATACTTTCTTTAAAGATAAGTATTATGGTTTTGATGATGCTATTTATGCCGGCTGCAGAATTATAGAAATCATTTCGAAAAAGAAAAGAGCAAATCCTAATTTTACAATATGCGATATGCTTAAACCATTCGAGAGGGTATATTCCTCTTCCGAGTTGCGCTATCCGTGTCCGAATGAGCTGAAGAAGTCAACGCTGGAGGCCGTAAAACAAAAAATTGATGAAAATAAAAATATTTTTGGCAGTGAGATTAAGGATATAATCACCCTTGATGGTATGAGAATTGTTTTTGACGGCGGATTTGCGCTCATAAGGCAAAGCAATACCGAACCGGTATTTACATTGCGTTTTGAGGCCAAAACTAAAGATGAGGCTGAAAAACTCCAATCAGTTATGACCGGAATTCTTGATGATATTCTAAAAGTAAAAAATAATTAACCGTTTCCCATATACAAAAAAAAAGCCTGATTTTATTGGGGAAAATCAGGTTAAAATTTGTAGGGGAAAAATTAATTGGAGTTATTATTATTAAAAAGTTAAAATTTGAAATCTATACAAGATGAAGTGCCTGCTTATTTGCAACGGCTATAAAATTCATCTGTGCCAGCAAAACCTCCGAGCGGTCAACAAAGGCCTCTTTTGAAGTGTTTGTTGTGATTTGGTCTTTGTATATGTCATTTAGTTTTTTATCAATCTTTTTCAAGTTAGCTACTGCCATATTCGACCTCTCTTCTTTTGTTCGCTCTCTGTATATATATAAAGTATATACTCTTTTTAAAATTTCACTACAGTTATTTTTTTGTTACATTTCTTTACAAAGGCGCTTTAAATTATTAATAAAAGCAATTTTTTGTAAAACAATGTTTTTATATTTATATAGGGAAAATAGTAAGTAATGGTAGAAATTCAAGATAACGGCAGAATATACGGGAAACCACAATTTGGCAGCGGAACTTTTGGTATGGCAGCTACAATGCCGGCCGGGGCAGCCCCTGCAATGCAGGCTGACATAAATACCCAAAAACTTAAAGAAGGTGTTACAGATTCATATTTGGGAAACCGCTTAACGTCATTTAGTGATATAGATCCGTTGTTACAATATGGAGTGACAATTCCAACCTGGCTTATAATTAATCAGGCAATGGACAGATATTTGAAGTTCTGTAAGGGTGATTATAATAAAACAGTTCTATATAAAATAGGAAATGCAGGTGACAAGTTCAGCAATTTCTTCACCCAAAATGCTGCTGCGCGGACAATAAATAATGGATTTAAGGGGATAAAACGGTTTTTCAAGAAAAATGTTTATGACAAATCCGCGCTTATAAGAGCATTTGACCGCACCCCGTCAGTTCCGGAACTTGGTCTTGTTAAGGCTCAAGCCGAAGGAATAAAGGGTATGATAGCGCATGACTGTACCCCGATGTGGGACGGATTTTTAGAACCGCTTAAAAGCCCTAAAGATTTTGACTGTTTAGGTTTAAGCAAGCAGGAAATAGCACAGATTGAAAAGAATGTAAGTAAGGCGCCTTCTGCTTATGAACGGAAGTTGTTACTTGAAGCAGAGGAATTTCGAGTACTTAACCCTGACAAATCACCAAAAACAATTCGAGCCTTTAGAAATATGGCCCCGCAAAAGCGTGCGGAATTATTAAAAGAATTAAAAGTAAAAGCAATGGGATTTGGCAGCGTAAAGGAATTTGAGCTGATAAAAAAAGAACCTATTAAACATATTGACCGAATATTAGAAATACTTCAAAAACCAAACAAAAACTTATTCGCAAGAATAAGCTATTCTGATAAAAATATTGGAACAATTTTAAAAGGTCAGCTTACCGGACGAAAAGTTCCATTCAGCGAAACTTACAACAAGCTTTTAGCCTCAATGGGACAAAAAAATCTTCAGCATAGCACAATCCTTGGCCGAGGTCTTGCAAAACTGAGTAATCAGGTCATGGAAGGTGCCACAAGCCGTATTGCCGGAGGAAAACTTGCTGCATTAATGCAAGCTTATTTCCTTGCAGAAGTACTTATCAGGGCAAACCGCCAGGAAACAACCGGAGACAAATTCAGATCATTTGCAGAAAGATTTGCTGAATTGGTTGGATTCTTTGTATTTATGCCGCCTGCAGTACAGCTTATGCATAAAATTGGTGGTTTACAATATTCCGGCATGACACCTCAACAGGTTGAGGCCTACAGAAAAGCCGTTCAGGAATTTAATGACAAAGTTATGAACGGATTCTTCAAAAACAAAGCAGAATATAAAGCAGCAAGGAAGGTTCTCAAAGGCAAATTCCGTCCAAAAACCCACAATCCGCTTGTATGGCTGGGAAGAAAAGCCGGCGACATTCTTACTGTCGGCCTTGAGCAAATCAGACCTTATTCTAAGCATAAAGCTAAAAAAGTTGATTTGACTATTACAAATATTCTATCCTCACCTAAGCAGTATTTTAAGAATATCTGGCCGCGTTTCAAAGATGTTATGAGAAATCCTAAATACTGGTTTAAGCAGGTAGCCGGATATCCGGTCAGATTTATCTTCCCAATGCTGATAGTTGTTCCGTTCCTGAATAAGCTTTTAGTAAAAGGAACTCATATGATATTTGGACGTCCAAAAGAGTCTCTTCTGGACAAAGAGCCTCAGGAAGCGGATCATAATAACGGGCAGCAAGCAGCTCAACCATCAGCTCAAAATCAAACTATAACTCCGGCAGCGCCAGCCACCATATCTGATACAAATTTACTTAATAAATATAAAAATAAAACGCAACAGATTAACGGGGCTAACATCAGCCACACCGGGAATTTAACTCCTAAAAGCCCTGAAAATTCCCAAACTCAGGTACAAGATACCACAAAGCCCAAACAACGCTATATTCCATCTCCGGAAGGTGTAAAGATTAAGGAAACCCCGCAGAATACTGCTGAACTTGATTTGGCATTAAAACGTGCTGAAAATGCTGAAAAGCTTGCAATAGATACCCTTTCAATTTAAGAAAATGTTTTAAATGAGCGTTCAACATTTTTCTCGAGAGTAGTTTTTACAGATTCATATTCACTCTCAAGTGCTGAGTGCTCAGTATCTAACAGCTTTAATTCATTATCATACTCTTTATCTTTTGCCTGAATTTTTTGCATTTCATAATTATATTCGGCTTCTGCTTTTGCAATTTCCGTATCATCATTGGTTTCAGTAATATCAGCGGAACTGTTATAACTTATAGTAGTCCAGGAAATTTTATCACCAGTTTCTTCATTCTCAGCATCAACCTTTGCCTGCTCAAGTGTAATTGCCCCGGATTCCAGCGCATGCTGAATCCAGCTTGTGCTGTTTAGATCTGCATCACTAATTGTCGTCCAATTCTGTTCTTTGGCTGAAGATTTATTATCATTTTCGCCGTTCATTCTGTACCATAAATTAGTATACCAGCTTTTTTCAGTATCATCATCAGCGTTACAGTTTTTCAGAAATTCTTCAAGATTTGCGCTGTTCTTAAAGTTTTCCGCCTCATCTTCACTAACCATTGCCTGACCGTATGAATTTACAATAACGTATTGGTTCTTTAATTCTCCATATTGCGTTAATAACGCAGCAGTAAGCCTTTGCGTACTCTTGTTTCCGTTTGCATCATAATAAGAATAGTTTAACTGTTCTTTATCCAATGCCTGGACATATTTATCGCTTATCTCTTGGGTATCCATCGAAAGCCTGGTTTTAGCATTGGTTATACTCTGCGCGCTAAGCTCGTTATTATTAAGTCTTTGCGTTATAGTTAACAATCTAGCTTGTGCGGCCGACATACCCATAATCAAAATTCCTTACATTTATACACTTTTTTCTACGACATATGGTTGAATATACTTTAAAATATGATAAAAAATTTTACAAATGTTAACATTTATGTTATTATCGACTTATGGAATTATGCTTATTTCAAGGAACGTTTAATCCAATACATAATGCACATCTGAGAGCTGCGGAATATCTGGTAAATAATTTCGGAATAGATAAAATAATATTTATACCGGCATATGAGCCTCCGCACAAGCAGTGTGATAAATCACTGAGCACACATAGATATAACATGGTTAAGCTCGCTATAAAAAATAATCCGCACTTTCAAATTTCAGATATAGAATACAGGCTAAATGGTAAATCATACACATATATTACAATTTGTGAACTGATAAAAGAGTTTAAACCTGAAAAAAGAATAAAATTTATTATAGGTACAGACGCATTCAGGCAAATTGAATCCTGGTACGAAACAGATAAATTAAAAGATCTTATAGAATTTTTAGTATTTAAACGTGACAAGGTATTTGACCCTGAAGAGTTTGATAAGCTGAAAATGAAAGGATACAAGTTTACAATTATGCCGCTTGACTTTGAAGATATATCATCAACAGAGCTAAGAAAAGCTGTCAAAAGTAATATGCCGCTCAAGAAATTTGTACCTAAAGAAGTTGAGGAATACATAAGAGAACATGAATTATACAACAATTAGTAAAGAAGAAATAGAAAACTGGCTTAAAGCGCATCTGAAACCTGAGAGATACGACCATTCGCTTGGTACAGCCGCATGCGCCAAAGAGCTTGCCTTAAAATTTAATCTTGATCCCGAAAAGGCGTATATGGCAGGTCTGCTTCATGACGCGGCAAAATGTTTTACCAACGAAAAACTTCTTGACATAATTCATAAAAATTTAGAGGTTGAAGAGTGTGAAATGCTCAACTATAAAACCCTGCATGCTCCGGTAAGCGCCTATATAGCAGAAAAAGATTTTGGCGTAACAGATAACGAGATTTTATCAGCTATACGCTGGCACACTCTCGGAAAAATTGATATGACTGAATTTGAAAAAATAATTTTTCTGGCAGACAAAATTGAGCCAAATACTCGGGATAAAGATTATGCTAATGAAGTGAAGGGGCTTTTAGATGAGCCAAACGGGCTTAATAAAGCCTTATTGCAGTGTTACAAAAGTACAATAAAAAGTCTGGTAAAAAGAGAGCTTAAAATTTGTCTGCTGACAATAGAAATATACAACAAACTTCTTGAAGAAGTTTTGGAATAAATGGCATGTTTATGGTAAAATAAAAACGATAGTAAAAGGAAGTGTCAATGAAAATATTAGAAGTCAAAAATAATCTGGTAAAAATTTCTTATACAGCAAAAGATAATCTGGTTATTTCGGGGTTTGTAATAATAGAAGACTCACAGTATCCTTACGTCGCACAGGTAATGAGCTTAAAAGCCGACAGCGGAGTTAATTATGCAATTGTAAAACTACTGTTTACATTTAACCAGGAAGGCGTTGTCAAAAATTATAATGGCACTGTTCCGGAATTAGATGCCATTATCACTCCGCTTGCTTCAAATGAGCTTCTGGATATCCTGCCTATTGAAAAACCTCTTACTATCGGTAAATTGGCCCAGCAAAAGTTTGTACTTAATGTTGACTACTCAATTTTAGAAAAAAATCTTGTTGTATGTTCTGACAACACGGAAAACACTGATATTTTACTATCAAATTTTGCCAAGCAGATAACAGACAATAACAATAAATCAGTAATATTTGATACTGACGGAACTATTAATGCTGAAAACAGACTTGTTTTTGGCGAAGATTTTAAACTTCCGCTAAACTATGACAGCATAAACTTTATTTACGAAAACGATCTGAATGACGTTGAACCGGCCAGCAAAGCTTTTATCCAGGATATATTTCTTGAAGTTCAGGAATATTCAAAAACTGTTTTGGATCAATTTATACCATTTGATACGTTTATTTCTGTAGTTGATGCTCAGTATAAAGAACTTGAGATTCCGGAATTAGTTTTGCTTAAAAACAGACTTTTAAAATATAAAGAAAATAACGTTTTTGCTCAGTCTGCAAAAGAGTTCCAAAGCATAAGAGCAACAATAAGAGCCAATTTATCAACACTGCTTGATATATCTTCAGCTGAACCGGAATTACAAAAGCTCATTATTAACTATGTTTATAATGAAATAGAAGATTTAGGCCTTTATGTCTACAGCTTAACAAAAATTAACAGCGAGAATGCTGATAAAAAACTTATAAGACGATTTTTATCAGAAGATAAAATATATACGACAATTGTCTGCCCTCATAACTACAAGTATCTTTATGAGTTAAAGGAAAGGGCTAATAACCTAATTCTGTTTACGCCTCAGACTATGCAGCACGATTTTGCTTCATATAATATATTCTTAAATAAATTAAATCAGGATGAGTGCGTAATTTACGGTAAATCAACCCAAAATATTCCGCTTATTCTTGAAATTATGCCTCTAGAGGATATTGATGCAGCAATAAAAGCTGAAGATGACCTGTCCTCCGGAGTAAATGCAGAGGATGATACAGTAGAAAAAGTACAGGAAAAAGATGATTTTTCGGAAGATTCAAATTCTTATTCGCAAGAGTCAATGCTTCATGATGAGACAATAGCGCGTGATGAAGCTCCAAGTAATAGCGTAGAGGAGCAATCTCAAGATGATGTAGAGCAAGACTCACTGCAAACTGAAGAGGATGAATCAGAAGTAATTCTTCAAAAAGAAACCATACAAGCTGATGCGGAAGATATTAAGCAAACAGAGCAGCAGGAAGTGTCTGAACTGGAACCTGAGCAGGAAACATTGGTAGAAGCAGAACCTGAGACAGAACCAGAATTGAATGCGGTAAATCAAAATGTAGAGCAGACGCCGATAGCCGAACAAACTGAAATTATTCCTGAAGTTGAGTCTGAAGCAGTCGAAATGCCGTCTTTGAGCGGTGAGGACTTATTGAAAGAATTAGAACTTAGCCAGGAAAATCCGCCTGAAGTAGCTGAGGCTCAAATTAAAGAAGAGCAAGGTGAGAATTTAAATTTAACAGATACTCTTGAAGAACTCCATATAGAAGATGAATCTTCCGAATTTATTGACTTGCCGCAAGTTGATCAGGAAAACTTACAGCCTTTTGAAGAGCCGGAGCCGGTCTCAGAAGAATTAAGCGACATAGATTCAGAGCTTGCGGTATCATCAGCAGGATTAACCCAGGCTGATTTTATAGAAGACAACTCTACAGACAATGAAGAACTTGAAGAAGTTCCTCAGGAACTGAGTTCGCCCCAGGACACTGATGTTAGCATGCCGCAGTCTTCAGAAGAACTGAATGATAATTTAACTCTGGATGATCTTGATTATATAACAGATGTTAATCTTCCATCAGAACCTCAAACAATGCAAAACTTTGGATTTTCGGAAGAGATGCTTCAATCGCTGGAAGATGATACACCAAAAGTCCGGGATGAAGAGACGCTTACGGATTATGAATCCCTTCTTTCAGATGCTCCGCTGTCCAATGATAATAAACCGCCGGTTGTACCAATCTATCCTGCCGAGACAACCCCGGTTAATACTCAAAAAGACTTTTTTGAACCGGGAGATAGGGTAAATCACCCTAAATATGGTGAAGGTGTTGTTGAAAAGATGATTAAATATGGCAATAAGGTTTTATGTTCTATTAACTTTGCCAACGGGCGCAGATTGCTGGATCCAACAATTTCCCAGCTACAAAAAGTTTAATGGAATTGTCAGGTGGATTTGAGCAGATGTATTGCGCCTAAAAATACTTAAAAATTTTTAAATATAAAAACAGCGTGCTATAATTTTTCAAATGGCACGCTGTTTTATTTATGTCAATCTAGATTTTAATCCTGGCGAATTTCAGCCGGATTGAGAATTGCGCAGTTTGTATTATTAACTTGCATTAGCTGTGCAAAACGGTTAAGATCTGCCTGAATTTCAGGGAAAGTGTTGTAGTGCATAGGAATAACAGTTTTAGCACCAAGCCAATCTGCTGCAACAACAGCATGCTCAACGTCCATAGTATAATTTCCGCCTATAGGTAACAGAGCAATATTTGGTCTGTAAATTTCTTTGTAAGTTTTGAAATCAGGAGTTAAGCATGTATCTCCGGCATGGAAAATTCTAACGCCCTCAATATCAAACAAAATGCTGGCAGCAACTCCGCCATAAGAACCATCAGGCAGAGAACTTGAGTGATATGCAGGCAAAAATATTGCCCGGCCCCAATCATAATTAAGCCAGCTGCCAAGTCCTACAGGTCTTGTTTTACATTTTTTTGCGGTACAATATGCTGCAACTTCAGGAATAGCAGTAATAGTTGCTTTTTTAGCTTTTGAAATTTCAACTGCTTCTCCAAGATGATCTGCATGTCCATGTGTTACAAAAATATCAACAATATTAGATTTGTTGTAATCATACTTTTCATTATGGGATACAAAAGGATCTACCAGAATTGACTTGTCCTTTGTCTTGAATTCAAATGCACTATGCCCAATATACTTTAAATCAACCATACTACTCTCCTTATATTAAGTATAATTATTGCTTTTTATACAAGAATAGCATTTTTTTTGCTAGAATACAAGTATGAATTATAAAGATCTAATGAAAAAATGCATTGAACTAGCAAAACTTGCTGAAGGTGAGGTTTCCCCAAATCCGCTTGTAGGATGCGTAATTTTAGATGATAAAAATAATATCATCTCAACAGGCTTTCATAAAAAATGCGGAGAAAATCATGCTGAACGCGATGCACTTCTTAAGCTGAGAAATGGCGAGGACAAAGGTGGAACTTTAATTGTTAATCTTGAACCATGTTCCCATTACGGGAAAACGCCTCCTTGTGCTGATTTGATAATTGAGAGGGGCATAAAACGTGTTGTAATTGGCATGAAAGATGTTAATCCAATCGTCAGCGGAAATGGTATAAAAAAGCTAAGGGAAGCCGGTATCGAGGTTATAGAAAATGTATTTGAGAAAGAATGCCGGGAACTTAATGAAATATTCATAAAAAATATGCTAAAAAATGAGACTTTTGTCGCAATAAAAACGGCCGTAACGCTTGACGGGAAAATAGCAGCCGAAAACGGCAGCTCAAAATGGATTACTTCAGAAGCCGCAAGAGGCAAAGTAAAGAATCTCAGAAAAAAGTACGACGCAATTTTAACATCTTCTGCAACTGTTATTGCTGACAACCCAACGATGGCTCATAAAAGGAAAATAATAATTGACCGTGAATTAAAAACGGATTTTTATAATGCAAATATTTATGCAGACGGAGAAAAATTTGTTTTTTATGACAAAAATATTTTGTCAAACAGTCCTAAAATGCCCTCAAAGAGTTTTCTAAATGAAAAACATATAACTTTATGTCCAACTGAGGTAACGGGCAATAAAATCGATTTTAGCAAGGTATTAAAAGAAATTTATAATTTGGGGATAAAAAGTATAATAGTAGAAGCCGGAGGAAAACTAAACGGTTCAATCCTTCCATATGCAGATAAAATATACCAGTTTATTGCCCCAAAAATTCTCGGCGATAACAGAGGACTCTCATGTTTTGATTTTAGACATGCAGCATCAATTGAGGAGGCTGAAATTTTCAAGATCCAAAATATTCAAAAATTTCCTCCTGATATTCTGGTAACATTAACAAAATAGTTTTTCTCTTTACTTTTCACTTTCAGGGTAATATTATAGAGTTATCCATGGGAGGGGTAAAAATGTATAATCCTAAATCACATAAGGCCGAAGAATTTATTGATCATAATGAAGTCCTAGAGACACTTTCTTATGCCGAAAAGAACAAAGATAATGCCGAAGTTATCGATAGAATATTAGAAAAGGCAAGATTAGAAAAAGGTTTAACCCATAGAGAAGCAGCGGTACTTCTTGACTGCACAATTCCTGAAAAAAATGAAGAGATCTTTAAACTTGCCGAAAAGATAAAAAGGGATTACTATGGCAACAGAGTAGTGCTGTTTGCCCCTTTATATCTTTCAAATTACTGTGTAAACGGATGCGTCTACTGCCCTTACCACCAGCAAAATAAGCATATTCCAAGAAGAAAACTTTCCCAGGAAGAAATAAGACGGGAAGTGGAAGCTCTTCAGGATATGGGACACAAAAGGCTTGCGATAGAATCAGGAGAAGACCCGGTAAACAACCCGATAGAATACATACTTGAATCAATAAAAACCATCTACAGCGTTAAACATAAAAACGGAGCCATTCGTCGTGTAAACGTTAATATTGCGGCAACTAGCGTTGAAAATTATAAAAAACTGCATGAAGCCGGAATTGGTACTTATGTTTTGTTTCAGGAAACATACAACAAAGAAACATACGAAAGACTTCATCCTACCGGCCCAAAACACAACTATGCCTACCACACGGAAGCAATGGACCGAGCTATGGAAGCCGGAATTGATGATGTAAGCCTTGGAGTACTGTTTGGTCTGGAACTATACCGGTATGAATTTGCAGCTCTTTTAATGCACGCTGAACACCTTGAGGCAGCATTCGGCGTCGGCCCGCACGCAATCAGTGTTCCAAGAATAAGAAAGGCTGATGATATTGATCCGAATGTCTTTGATAACGGAATTGATGATGATACTTTTGCTAAAATTGTTGCCTGCATTAGAATATCAGTGCCTTACACCGGAATGATAATTTCAACCCGCGAAAGCAAAGAGTGTAGAGAAAGACTTCTGCATTTAGGGATATCACAAATAAGCGGCGGTTCTAAAACAAGTGTCGGAGGCTATTTTAACCCAATGCCAGAGGATGAAAATTCATCGCAATTTGATATTTCAGACAGACGTCCGCTTGATGAAGTTATGAGATGGCTTATTGATTTGGGATACATACCAAGCTTTTGTACTGCCTGCTACAGAAAAGGAAGAACCGGCGACCGCTTTATGTCTATTTGCAAAAATGAACAAATTCATAATTTTTGCCATCCAAACGCGCTGATGACACTAAAAGAATATCTGGAAGATTATGCCTCAGACGAAACAAAAAAAGCCGGGGAAGAACTTATCAAGCGGGAACTAGAAAAACTTGGCACCAATCATGATGACGTTTGTGAAAAGTTAGAAAAAATTCACCATGGTGAAAGAGATTTCAGGTACTAGTTTTCTCTTACGCCTGAATCCGGGCCGGCTGTTCCTGACTGACTTATTGGTATAATATCTGAGGATTGATTTTTTAGATTGTTTATAATATTTTTTATTTAAAATATAAATGGAGAATGATTTATGAAAAAATTTATTATAGTGTTGATGGGCTTAGTTTTGACTGTAGGATCTGCATTTGCTGCAAACACGAATTTCTCAAAGGAGTTTTTGAACAGACTTTCAACATGCACTTATTATTCGGAATCAATTGAAAGCCCGTTTTTTACATCAAAAAGTGAAATTTTAGGCTGGAAACAAGATAAATGTCAGTTTATAAATAAGATATATCAGGTTAACAATATTTATCAGATTGAATGCAAATTTAGCAAAGATCAGATTAATAAACTTATTTCTGCTGTGGCCTCCGAAAATGCGGCTGTTATGCAATATGAGTTTAAGGATAACGCCATAAAACCTGTAGCAACAGTAAAACAACCTGCTATAGGGATTTGGAATACTTATACACTTGATAAAAATGTATGCCGCCAATATGTAAATAAAGGCAGGTTCGACTTCTAAAATATGAAAAAAATATCATTATTTTTGCTTTTTATAATTATAAGTGCAACATCCGGCTATTGTGATGCAAATATTGAGACGTCCGGAACCTTTTTGTCTAAGCTTTCAACGTGCTCAGAATATTATTCGGAAACGCGGGGACTCAAATTATTTGTCAAAACAGAAATTTCTGGATGGGATAATGACAAATGCCAATACCGAAATGAAGCATATTATCATGGCAGTACTCACACGGTTGCCTGCCGGTTTAGCAAAGATCAGATTAACCAACTGCTTGAGGCTGTAAATAAAGATGTTGCACTTCAGAAAAAAGAAGGAAAGCAATCCAATTTGGAGAATTTCCGTCTCTTATGGAGAAAATACCTTAATGATGCAAACACATGCTCAAAAATTATGTCTATAAATTATTAACTAAAAAACTTTATTGAAAACATTACATTGCCCGCAATACACTTATAATATTTTTAAACTCATCAGACACATCCTCCGGGCCGGCAATATTCAGTTTAAGCGCCTGGGCAAAATCAGCCTTTTTAAATTCATGAACGCCGCGGTGTCTAAAGTATTCTTCAAGATAGTGAACCATTCCTCCGGAGCGGTCAAAATCTTCCCGTGGAGTTGAAGATATATTGGCAATAGAATATGCAAGAGTTTTTTCGATTAGTGCGGAAGGAAGAATATCTTCAAATTCCCCATGCTCTAAAATGTAAATTTTATCGCCGCTTCTGAGTCTTGGAAGTATTTCATTGTAATTTTTTGCCGCGTCGCTGTCAAGAAGAATAAAAATAGGAATTTTTAATATTTCAGCAAATTTATAGAACATTCTTACAACCTGATTTTTGCCGCCTGCAGAGATTAAATGAACACCATATTTATCAAAATCATAATCAAGTATTCTTGCAAATTCCGGTAATAAAATTTCTTCAGTTATACCTTCACAAATAACAAGCTTTTTTATTGGGAAATGCAGTGCATGCAAAAAGCTATCGGCCTCAGGATTACCTGATTTTGAAAGCATAATCAGCCATTTTAAATTTATAGGCGGATTATCGGGAATAATTTTTATCACAGCACTATAATTTATTTTGTTATCCAAAAGTTTTTCCACCTCAGGATTAAGTTTAAACAAAGTTTTTTCATATTCAGCCAAGCGCTTGTTTATCACCAGATCCTGTGCAGCATTAGGAACCAAAATCTCTAAAGAAGAGTTTATAATATGTTCTGCAATATCTTTCAAAACAGAATAATCCATTTCATCAATTTCAGATTTTTTGTATTTCGGGCTAATCAGATTATTAATCAGAATATCCTTAAAAACTCTTAAGTATTTAGACTCTGTCTCTTTAAAACGCGTCAGTCTGTCAACACCTATTACAATCCGGTCTCTATCAAGTGGTTTAAATTTAATTTCTTCCAATATTCCCTCAAAGTTTTGTAACAAAATTTACATATAAAACAAAATTTAGCAATTTTTTATGTCTTTGCTTTTTTATATAATTATAAGTGTGGAGTGAAAATAGTGTACTCGTATAATACATATTTTAACAATAATTATTATAACACAATAGGTTTAAACGGATCCAGCAAAACTCAAAATGCAGCTCCGGTTGCTTCAAAAGAAAAGGCGGCTCCGGTTAAACATAAATTTACACACACAATGAAAGAAATACCTTTCAACAAATCTTTTACGGCCTCAAGCCTCAGAACACAACTTGTTACAAAAGATGAAAAAAATAAATATAACGATTTAGTAAAAAATTTAGACCGTCACTCCAAAAAAGAGCTGGATAACCTCTTAAAAAGCGGTATATTATTAAACTCAGACTCAAGCGATAATTCATCAGTGCTTGATAATTTACACAAAATTCTCACAACACAAAGAGCTCAGGGCTTAAATGCACAATCTTTAACCAAAGATGTAATTGCGGCATTAAACAATCCGTTCATTATTACACAACAGTTTGGGGACATTCCTATAAAGAATCAAAATTCCGTTTTAGATACTTATATGTCTGATAACAACTTAAGCAAAACAAATCCGAATGCGAGAAAAACTGCAATGAAAGAAATTAATGTAACGCATTCCGGAACTTGTGTTGCTGCAAGTATTGAATTTAGTCTTGCCAAGAAAAAGCCAGCCGAATTTGCAAGATTTGCAGAAGGTTTGAGCTCAAACACACTATCCGTTGATAAAGAAATCCACCTTGACAAACTTGCTGACAAAACTTTAGATGCTATATGGCTTTTGAACGCATTTGAAATTCCATTTAAAGCGACAAGCTTTAATAAAGCAACCATTACATTTAAACCTGATAAAAATGCACTGGTTCGTGCACAGATTCAAACAACAGATAAAGATCCCGGTGAACGGTCACCGATTGATGTCCTAATGCAATCAGCATTTATGCAGGTAGGTTCACAACAATCCTATGATACTTTAACCGACAAACGCAAGGGAAAATTTAACCAAAATGACAAAGGCTTAATTGAATTTGAAAAAACATTTACTGAGTCTGTTGTTGAGGATAAAAACAAAATCTCTATTACATACCAAACAGTAGATGAAAATGCCCGTCTTGTCGGATATGAAACTGATAAAGATACTCTGAAACGACATCTTACAAATGCACTGGACATGGGTGAAAATGTAATTCTTGGTTATACACAGACCGACTCAAATAATGTGATAATTAACGGCCATGAAATTACCATTGTCGGCTACAAAAAAAATCCGTCTGGTAAATTAACTTTTATCTGCAACGACACAGATGATAATATTTCCAAACCAATTGAATATAGTGAAGACTATCTCTTACCTAAAATACACCACGCAGCACTTCCAAAAGAAGTAGTAGAGAAAGATGTTAAACTGGTAGAGAACTGGGTAGAAGGTCTGAACTCATACAATGATATGAAGAAAAATAACATGCAACAGTATAAGATAGGCGATGCAGAACTTTCAGCCGCAGCATAATAAAGGGTTAAATATATGATAAATAACATTAATTCATATTCAAACGCAAATATTACAAATGCATACGCAAAAAGTCCAAATAAGAAACCTCAGCCCCAAAACCCGACTCCGGATTTGCAGCAGGTTTCACAATCTTACCCGCCGGTTAAGACAAGTATTCTATATATCAATGATGTCCACGGCAAAATGACTAATATGGAAAGAATTTATTCCATATCCAAACAGTTTGACAGAACAACACCGGCAGATGCAGATAAATTAAAATTAGCATCAGGCGACATTATTCTCGGAGCAAATTACACATCAAACCAGGTCGCAAATAAATTTCTTAACTGGATAGGTGTAAGCGCAAATGCACTTGGCAACCATGAACTGGACGTCGTACCTAAAAACTTATCAATGCTGATGGATAAGGCCAACTATAAATTACTTGCTATAAATGCAAGTGTTGATCCGAGCAGCCCGATGTTCGGTAAAATCGGGAAATCAATTATTGAAGAAAGGAACGGACAAAAATACGGAATTATTGGTGTTGCTCCTTCTGATATGGCTGAACGGGTTAAACTGAACGATTCTGTTAAGGATATTAAAATAGATGACTTTAAAACCACAACAAAAAAGGTTCAGGATGAAGTTGACAGACTGAAAAGCCAGGGAATAAATAAAATTATTGTGCTCTCACACAGCGGTCTTAAGCATGATAAACAGCTTGCACAAAATACAAGCGGAATTGATATTATTTTGGGAGCTCATACACATGATCTGGTAAATGGTGTTGAGTCAGGGAAAAATCTATTCTATTCAAAAACCGGAGAACCGGTAATAATTACCCAGGCCGGGAAGGACGGAGAAAATGTCGGCATACTTAATGTTGAATTTGATTCAAACGGAATTATTACAAAAGCCCAAAACAATATTCTAAAAACCAGAGACTTTAACAGAACTCTGTCATCCAGGGCTGCAGTAGAAAATATTCTTGGGAAACCACAGGTTATCGGCACAGTCGCAGAAACAGTTGCCCCTCCGAAAGCAAGACTAATTGAAAATAATCCGCATGGAAATATTGTTGTAGATGCAATGAGGAACGAATTGGGAACCGATATTGCAATCCTTAATACCGGAAACATACGCGGACATTTTGATGTGGGAAAAATTGACTCAAGATTGATTAATGATATTACCCCGTTTGAAGATAAAATTCTTATCGGTAAACTTAGTGAAAAAGAAATAGTAGATGCAATTAAAGTCGGCGGTCAATCATTTAACAGAACCGGTAACAAACCGGGGATATTACTTGTTTCCGGGTTAAAATACACAATGACCGATAAAGGAGAACTTAAATCTCTATCATTTGTAGATAAAAACGGAATTGAAACTCCAATTGATATAAATAATCCAAGCACAGAACGGAAATTTACAGTTGCAATGGATGATTTCTTTGCAACCGGAGGAGACAACTACCTTCCGACAAATGAAAATCCGGAGTTTATTATCAAAAAATTTGATTTTGACAAAAATAAATTAACCTGCGATTACATTAAAAGGATGAAAGATCCTCTTAAAATTCAAAAGGATGACAGAATTACAATAATACCGGCCTCAGAGAAAACCGAATAACCAATACAACGGCTTTTATGACCATGGCAAAAGAGGAACACTTATTTAATTGAAGTGGTTAATAACCGTATTGCTCATGTGAATTAAGATATTCTCTAATAACATTCAATGACGCCTGAACTATACGTGTAACTCTCGATGGAGATAGACCAATCTGAGTTGCAATATCTTTTACCTGCATGTTTCTGTAAAATCTGTATTCCACAACAGTACGCTCCTTCGGCGGCAATTTGGAAATAGCCTCGCGTATCATACGCCCCATCTCGGAAATTTCAGCATTTTCATCCGGCATTGCATGGTTATCTTTCAGAAAATCAAACGGAGAATCATTATCACTTGCAGCGTCAGAAAGCCCTTCTATAGATAAAACAGTTTCATAAATAGCTTCCCGGACTTTTGTCTTTTTTTCCTGAAGATTATCGGTATCAAGCTCATCCTCATCTTCAGCCTTATGTTTTAATGAATACCACTTATATCTAATTCTTAATTCATTTCTGATAGCCCACCTAACAGCGGTTGCAATATATGCATTATTATAACGCTCAAGCTGTTCCGGTGTTTTGTTTTTAATCAACGCCTGAATTGCTATAATACCAATTGATAATAGCTCTTCATATTCCAGCATGTGCGAAGGAATTCGATGATATTCAACCCTCGCCACCTTCTGCACTAAATCTATATACTCTCTGATTTTACTTTTATTATCTTGCATAATCATGATTAAAAAATAGACTATAATGTTTCTTAATTAATATTACTCTGTTTTTGTTTATTTTTCAAGTTGTAAACAAAAAGTAAAATTTCGGCAACAGCCTTATAGAGTTCCGGCGGAATTTGCTGGTTTAAATCGACCATTTTAAACAGTGCCCTTGCAACCGGAGGGTTTTCAATAACCGGAACCCCATGCTCTCTTGCAATTCCGATAATTTTTTTTGCAATAAGCTCAGTCCCTTTAGCAACAAGCATAGGAGACTCCATTTCTTCCGAATTATATTTCAGGGCACAGGCAACATGTATTGGGTTTGTCACGACAAAATCCGCATCCGGTACTGCATCCATCATGCCTCTTTGGAGCATTTGCATACGACGTTGGCGCAGAGCTGCTTTTACATTCGGATCACCTTCAGTATTTTTATACTCATCCTTAATTTCCTTGAAAGACATTTTTTGGTCTTTAAGAAACTTCCATTTAGTAACTCCGTAATCAGCTGCTGCAATAACCAGGAAGGCAATACAAGCCTTAAAAATAAATTCGGTAACAAGCTTTCCAAACTCGATTAAAACTGCAAAGTTATTATCGATAGCGGCCAGCATAAGAATGTTTTCGATGTGATCTTTGTAAACCATCCACCCGATATAACCCAAGAGGACAACCTTCAAAATATTTTTAAAAAGCTCAAACAATGTTTTTATAGACATAATATTCTTAAAATATTTTGTAGGGTTAAGCTTATCCAGCTTTGGAACAAGCGGTGCAATTGCAACCAGGGGCCCTACCTGGATAAAATCGGCAAGTATCGCAACAAGCCAGGCAACAAAGAGAATAGGCCCAATAATCAGTAAGGCAGTTTTAACTGTTACCGTGAAAATATAAGTCAATCCGATTTTTTCAACATGGGCATTTGGAATTTGTTCATACATCAATGTAAAGAGCTGCGCAATTTGACCCCACACAAAGGATGACAGCCCAAAAATCACAGAAAAAAGCACAAGCAAAGACACTGCCATTGAAAAATCTTTTGATTTAACAACCTGCCCTTCCTTACGTGCTTGTTCAAGCTTACGGGGCGTGGCATCATATTGCTTGTCCTCATCACCCATTGGCCGCTATTCCTTTCTGTTAAAATTATAGCATGAAAGCTGTCTCTTATTTAATTTTCAAAAGGAATAAATCAAATTTTTCATAAGGTTATACCGCTAACTGCTGTTTAAAATATAAATTGTATAAGTTTTGTAACAATTTTTATTCTTAAAGTAAAGTTTTGCCTGCCGAATACCGATATAGTGAATATATTTATTAGGAGACGGGAAAATGTATGAAGAATTAAAGCTCAAAGGACTAATAATTGAATTAAAAGACTTGGTTGATAAGGCAGAAGAATTTAAAAGTGATCTTGATTGTTACTGTGAATTTATGCGGGACTCATTTCTTGCAACATCGGGATTAAATTAGTTATAATATTATACGCTTTTAGGGAATATAAAAATTTTTACTATTTTCTATATTTAAGGTATGAAAATAGTAATTATAGGTGGTGTTGCCGCCGGTGCAAAGGCAGCAGCTAAGGCAAGAAGAAATCTCCGGGATGGAGAAATAATTATATATACAGATGATACTCACGTATCTTATTCGGCCTGTGGAATTCCGTATTTTATTGAAGGAAATTTTGATGATTACAAGACACTTCTGGTTCGTTCTCCAGAAGAATTTGAAGCCAGCGGCATTAAAGTTCGTCTGAGACATAAAGTATCAAAAATTCTTCCCGAAAGTAAACAAATTCTTGTCCAAAATCTCGATAATCAAAATGCTTTTCTTGATACATATGACAAACTTATAATTGCAACCGGTGCAAGCCCAGTTATCCCTCCGATTAAGAATAATTGCTTCAAACACATTTATACGGTAAGAAAAATTGAGGATGCAATAAATATAAAAAAACAAATGCAAAATAGTAAAAGAGCAGTTATAATAGGGGGCGGCTATATCGGCCTTGAAATGCTTGAAGCATTTGTTAAAAATAATGTTTATACAACTCTTATTGAGCGGAGTGAGTATCTGATGCCCGGTCTTGATGAGGATATGTCCATATATATTAAAGAGCAGCTTAACCTAATAAAAGAAAATAAGTTCGAAATTGTGACCTCGGATGCGGTTATTGAATTTTGCGGAAATGTTGACGGAGTTACAAGTGCTGAAACGGCTAACGGAAGAATAATAGATTGTGATATAGTTATCATATGCGTTGGTGTTCGCCCAAATGTAGAGCTGGCACGTGATGCGGGAATTAAAATTGGAGAAACCGGAGCAATTGAGATTAACAAAAGAATGGAAACATCAATTCCTGATATATATGCCTGTGGTGATTGTTCCGAAGAAAATCTCATAATAACAAATACACCGGTATGGATGCCTCTTGGATCAGTTGCCAATAAAAGCGGACGCTGTGCCGCAATCAATGCTTGCGGAGGTTTTGATGAATTTGAAGGAGTGTTGTTATCGGCAGTCACACGGTGCCTGAAACTTACAGTTGCAATGACTGGCCTAACAGAAAAGGCCGCACAAAAATACAATATTAAAACAGCCTCAGTAATCGTAACAAAATTTGATAAAGTCGGCTATATGCCCGATGCAAAAAATATACGGCTAAAGCTTGTAGCAGATAAAAAAACAGGGAAACTTCTCGGCGGGCAATCAATAGGCGCAGGTGACAGCGACAAAAGGATTAACACGCTCGCAACAGCACTACTTGCCGGACTTACAGTTAAAGAATTTGAGCAAAATGACCTTACTTATGCCCCACCGTTTTCACCTACAATCGATCCTCTTCTCAATGCGGCACAAATTTTAAAGGGTAAAATTGAAGGTGAATCTCAAAAAACAGAGTTAACTTAAATAATGTTAACATTTCAGCAAAAAAATTTTTGCCCATGTATTAATATAAACAAGGTAAAAGTTGCAGAAAGGCTTGAAATGATTAACAAATTAAATAGTCATAATTTTTCAAATGTTCCATTTAAAGCACTTATATTCAGCCCGAATTTGTCTGATGAGCAAGTTGCAGAAGCTAAAAATAAATTTAAAAATCACCAAAAAGCATTAAAGCAATTGGAAAAAGATTACAATTGCGATATTCTTGTATTGAACAATGCAGAGAAAAAACCGGGAGAAGAGCGATGGCTTGAAGAACATTGTAACGTATATAATCTACTTAGACACGGTGAAGATTACTCTGATATGATCGGTCAGGACGGAGATGCATGGTGGACAGGAGATGTACTTGGATACAAGGACTTTACCCCATTACAGATGTTCTGTAAAGCATATAACAGATTTTTGAAAAAATTTCCTGAACAATTTCCTAAATACAGAGATTATGCCTGCACAGTATATGCAAGTCCGGGAACTCCATACGGAAAAGTTTATAATCAATTTGTAGACCGCAACAAGATGATTATTCAAAAGCTTAACGATCGAATTTCCGACCCAAATTACAAATATAATCCGGAAGTATAAACCAATAAAGACACCTTCCAGAAATATTTTTAGTACAAGATTTTCCCCACCTCTTCAAGTATAGCTTCCGGCTGGAAATAATATAAAAATGATTTTACCAATAATAAATAGTCCGATTTGTACAAGAAAACTGGTAAAACTTGTTGATCCCTCTCTGAGACAAGGTTTTACCGGACTTAAAATCCAAACTGAAGAAGACACCTTTACTCCAAATAAGCCCTCGAATACAGAGTACTTCAAAAAAACTTATAATAATATTCAAAATAATCTGGAAGTTCTAAGCGACGAGGATATAGATAAAACTATAAATAAAATCAGCAACAAATTTCCGGATCTGAAGAAAGATGAAATTCTAGGACTGCTACACAGATTGACGTCATACAGCAGTTATAAATCAATGAATTATCTTGCTAAAAGTCTTTCTGAACAGCACATCCTCGGAATTTACGACTATTTGGAATTTTTTGTATACCGTGAAAAAAAGATTGAGCCACAAAATGATATAAACTTTTTTAAGAATATTTTTCCTATAAATTATACGGATTTTGTAACAGAAATTCCTAAAGGTATTGGAATTCCTCTAGGCTGCATAATGGATTATTTAACATGTTTTAAATATGCCATGGACTATAGAAGTCAAAAATTGGGGTTGATTTTGGACAAAAATTCAATAACAATGCTTGAAGAACTAAAAAAATCTTCTCCGAATAAATTTAAGGAAGATTTTTTGGAAAATAAAAATTTAATCCCAATTTACATTGACGATTTCGAAAATTCATATAACTTTTTAAATCAAGGGAAGGCATTTGATGAAATAGCGCTTAAGGCAGCTCAAAAATATGACATTCTAAAAAAAAGCATAAAATCTTTCCCAACTGAAAAAATTCCGGATATAATTTTTAATTTTAATAATTTAAATCGGATTAAGGAACTGGGATTTACACCCATCAGAATACCGACAATAAAAAATAACGAAATTACATCAAGAACTATTGCAGAAAATCTCAATCCGGTAATACCCTCTGAATCGGAATTTGAGGAGGCAATAAAAAAGATAGTAGAGGGAAATGGCAAAATAGATAATAATCAGGCGGAAAGGCTGCTTCTTGATTACCTAAATACAAATCTTGCAATTTACTCGTCAAGATCATTGAGTAAAAAACTGCAGCTTCTGCATGAAAAAATTTTAGAGAATGTTCGGCAAAAAGGATATTCTGAAGACAATATTTACTATACAATTCTACACCCGAACAAAAGTTTTGGTTTAATCACGTATCAATTTCAAAAAGCAAATAATATTTCAAATGACAAAATTGTATATTGGATTGGCTCAGGGCACCAGCTTAATATTGATTTCAAACTACCTGAAAAATCTACAATTGTAGTCCTTGATGACTGCTTTATTTCTGGTAATACAATCATGTATGAAATGTTTGATTACGGATTAGAATCCAAAGGTCATACACTCCGGGATAAAAATGTAAACCTGCTATTTGCGTCGGTACTTGCAACCGATGCCGCGACAAACAGAGTTAAAAAAAATATAAAATATGCTAACCGTGAGAATAATGACGACATAATAAGTATTGATACCAGAAACATTAATTGGATAGATAATATTAATAAAAAAGATCAAATTAACTTTCTAAAGCTAATACGGCAGGACAAGCATATCATGGCAACGACTGCAGTAGTTTTTCCGTATATGGGAAGTGATACAAATGCTCCGGGTTTAAGAAATTTATTCGCTTTATTTGTACCAAACAAAAATTATCTCCATAATGAAGTAAAAACTGATGATTTTTTTAGCGACTAATCAGCTTTACTATTTTTTTTCATAAAACAAAATTCCGTCATTATCTATACTTGTCTTCAAGCCCTCATTCATTAAAGCTCTATAGTCAATAATATCAAACTTATATGGAGTTGGCAGCTCATCAAGCCGCGCTGAAATCTTGAAGAAATTCTCATGATCTTTTGTCCAAATTGCAAAATCAATATCTGATCCAGCATGATAAGTTCCCTTAGCTCGAGAACCAAAAATTAAAACTTTTTCAATTTCAGGATTTGACAAAAAATAATCCAAAAGTTCATCAATTGTTCTCTGCGGCAATCCATGTTTATTCATAGAAATCCTTTATTTGTTGAGAAAAACGATCTAATTCCTTGAAATAAATAGTTGATACTTTATCTAATATTAAACTTACTTTCTCTAAATTATATTCATGAGAAGCAGAATTGCGAGCATCTAACATATCAATCCAAACTTGTCCATCAGGAATAACTTCATTTGCAAAAGCTTCTTTAATTACCTCTTTAGGAAGAAACACTTTAACTCCGTTAAGAGCAAGATAATCCTTTAATATCTTCCAAGCCAATTCAAAGCAAATTTCAAAAGACTGTATTAAAGCCATATGTGTAAGCACATTTATTTTATGCTCTTTATACTCTTTCACAGCTTCCGAAAAAATTTGAAATGATTTGTTGAAATTTTCAATACGTTCGGATAATCTGGACATTGCAATCCTCTTAGATAAATATATAATAAAAATTCTAACAAATAAAACACTCTTTAAAGATAAAATGGGGCGTCTGATGGGATTCGAACCCATGCATATCGGAACCACAATCCGAGGTCTTAACCACTTGACGACAGACGCCATTTATATTCGTTACTAATTTATCATATCATAAAAACTTTTTTTGTCCAGAACTTTTTTACGGCTAACTTCTATTATATTATTTCCGCTTTTAAATTTTGATTTAATCTGATTTGCTAGACTCACGGCTGTACTATATGAGGGAAAATCACTTGAATTATCATATCATAAAAACTTTTTTTGTCCAGAACTTTTTTACGGCTAACTTCTATTATATTATTTCCGCTTTTAAATTTTGATTTAATCTGATTTGCTAGACTCACGGCTGTACTATATGAGGGAAAATCACTTGAAAAAATCCGTTCTTCTTTACCATCAAAGCTTACAAATTTTAATATATATCTTGAGGTTTCTCTTTTTCTATGATTATTACGAACCCTTCTATCACTCTCTACTATAATAACATCATTTACATCTCGAGGATGCATTAGGCGAATTTTATTAACATCATTTAAGTAAGTAGTTCTATATACATAACATTCATTAGTACTTACATCACATAAAAGTTTCTCTTCTTTGTACGAGAGCAAAAAAGCAAAACCGGCAAAAATACAAAAAATAATTGTAGCAATTAATTGGATATTCGAGTATAACTTATATGACATATTTTTTAACCATAAATTAAAAAGAGAGTTCTATTTTCAAGATAATGAAAATTTTATAGAACTCTCTTTTTAAAATTTTAACTTATTCTCTGAAACATATATCCAATTCCGCGAGCGGTAAGGATTAATTCCGGATTTGCCGGATCCGCCTCAAGTTTCGAACGCAATCTTGATATATGAACATCAACAACTCGTGTATCAATTCTGTGATCAGGCGGATAAGCCCAAACATGCTGTAATATTTCATTTCTTGAAAAAGCCTGTCCGGAATTATTAACCAGCAATTCCAACAAACTAAATTCCATACCAGTTAAGCGAATACGTTCGTTCTTACGGAATACCTGACGACGTGCAGTATCAATTTTTATATTTCCAGTTGTAATTACATTTTTAGTAACTTTTCCAGCCGGAGTAACTGTTTCTCTGTTATTAGTTCTTCTCAATACTGCTTTTACACGAGCTTCAAGTTCTTTAGGGGAGAACGGCTTGATTACATAGTCATCAGCACCCAATTCCAACCCGGTAATTCTTTCAGACACATCGCCTAGTGCTGTTAATATAATAATCGGAACATCTGATGTACGACGAATTTCTCTCGTAACACCGTATCCATCCATTTTAGGCATCATTACATCTAAAACAACCAAATCAGGGTTATATTTGTTAAAAGCATTTACAGCCTCTTCTCCGTCCGCTGCTGTATAAACATCATAACCGGCCATTTTAAGCCTTGTCTCTAAAATTCTTCTTATACTTGCTTCATCATCAGCCAAAAGAATTCTTTGACGATCTTCTGATTCCCCGGAAAGTTCCATATTTTCTGTCATAATTTTTTTTAATCCTTACATTGATAATCTAACACCACTTTAAACCAATAAATATTACAAAATATTGCGTTTCTTATATTTTTTTTAATATTTATAACGTTATATTAATATAATTTAACAAAAATTGCAAGTACTTTTTCATTAAAAATAAGAAAAAAGCTGATTTTAATTCAGCTTTTTTCCAAAAAGCTTATAGAGCTATGCATTAACAAAATTTAATTTGTCAGTTTCTTTTTTCATTAACATCTTTTTAAGCCCGAACCAGCCAAGAGTTGAAAGAGTTCCGCAGATAGCTGCACCGGCCAAAGAGAATTTTCCAATTGTTTTAACAGGGGCATTACCAAGGCCTCTATCCAGGCGCTTAATTCCGTCAAGAATAGATTTTTGCATTGCCTTAAATGGTTCTGAGAACCAGCTGAAATCTTTACCTAAACCGCCGATTGCTTTCAGCATATCTTTACTTACTTTGATTTTAGGATTATTTTCAAATTCAAGCATCATTTGTTTTGCAACTTTACTCCAAGCTTGTTTTTCTTCAGGTGTAAAGTTTCTGATATTTTCAACAGCTTTTGCAAAACCTTCAGTAATATTTCCGGTCACGCTACCTACAATTTTACTTGTCTTTTTGTTAAAACCAAGAACTTTCATAATGGACTGCCCTAACGGAGACTCAATTTGGCGTCTTAAACCACTGCCATAGCTTCTAAAGTTTTTCTTAACACTTAATCCTTTTACTATAGGATCAATAACTTTATCTATTACTGCAGCGGCATGAGGATCGTTGGCAAAGGCACCATGCAAGCGTTGAGACATTGTACCGGCAATATGTAGAATCTCTTCTGCTACAGCAGGAGATTTTGCACTATTAATTGTTTGAATAAAGTTAAGCATTTCAGGTGAATTCGCAACAGAATTCTTAAAGCCGTTTGCAGCATCAACGACTATTTTTGAATAATCCTGCTTAACCAGTGTTTTGACAAGTTCTCCCGGAAGTTTAACAAGCCCGACTGTACCACCGAGAACAGCACCGCCTATCATACCGCTTGTGCCGGCAACAACACCTGTTGCATTTACTGTTCTGTCAGGGTTTTTGGAAACATAAGTTACATTTTTAGGTCTTGAATTTTCTTCTGTTTTATTTGTAACCTGTGTTTTATCAGCTGTAAAACTAACTTTTGCTACACTTGTCATGCACTAACCTCTAATTTTTTTACATACTATATTTATATAAAAAAACAAACATAATTTTATTTGTTATAAATTCAATATTTGTAAAGATATGTGAAGATCGTTTATAAGACAGTTTTCTTGAACCTTTCAAGATCTTCAAGCGTATCAATACCGACCGGAACAAAATCTACGATAGAAGTTTTAATTTTCATACCGGTTTCGAGTGCTCTAAGCTGTTCCAGACTTTCTGTCAGCTCAAGCGGGGTCTGCTTCAGGGCAGTCATTTTAATCAACGCCTCCCGCTTATAGCCGTAAATTCCCAGGTGACCGTAAAATACTGCAACATCAAGATTCCTTTCAAAAGGAATCTTTGATCTTGAAAAATAAAGTGCGTAGCCGTTAACATCAATTACACATTTTACTAAATTGGGGTTATTAATTTCAGCCTCGTCATGCAAAACTCTTATCAAAGTTGAAATATCTGCATTTGCGTCAAATTTTACGTTTTCAATAACAGAATCAATACTCTCAGGAGTAATCATCGGTTCATCTCCTTGAAGATTTACCACATAAGAGATTTCCGGGTGTCGGTCTACAACTTCTCTAATTCTGTCGCTTCCGCATTTGTGCTGGTTGGAGGTCATCTCACAAACCCCGCCAAATTCACACACAGCATCATAAATTCTTCTGTCATCTGTCGCGACAATTATCATATCCGCAAGTTTTGTCTGTTTTGCCTTTTCATAAACCCACCTGATAATAGGTTTACCTTTTACTTCTATAAGCGGTTTTCCTTCAAGTCGTGAAGAACCATACCTTGCCGGAATAATAATAGCTGTTTTTGACATTTTAATCTCCTATTTTAATTACTTGCTGCAAACCTTCTAATGTCTCAGGTGAAAGATAAATTCTTAAATTTTTTGAATTTTTTGGATTAACTTCCAGTGTTTTGCCATAAATCAACGGCGAAGCTGAGTATTTTAGTTCAGATAAATCTTTTATAATTAAACACCTGTTTTTGTAACGGAAAAGGATAAAATTATCAAAAATTTCAACTTTGCAGTTCGGGTTTTTGGCAATCTGAACTTTATCAATACTCAAATCATGACCTGCTATTGAGTATACTGTAGCGGAAAATACTTTTTCCGGTTTGCCATAAGCTCTTTTCACATCCGGATATTTCAATGTAAATGCAGACATCGCAAGCTTTAAATCACTTATATAAAAATAAATGCACAAAGCCGGTGCTCCAATTATGATAAGTAAAAAAAGCAATTCAACCATTAATTTTGACCTCTCATTTTTTTACGACAAATGCAACCCACTGATTTTGATGAAGTTCCTCAATTACTGATAACCCATGCTTATTAACAGCATCAATAACAACCGGCTTTTTTTCATCGAGAATGCCGCTTAGTACAAGATAAGCATCCTCCTTCATTAAGTTTTTCAAATCTCCCATAATTTCAGCCAAAACATTATGAAGAATATTCGCAATCACAAAATCAAACCGAGTATTTAGTTTATCAGCAGTATTTAGCTCAAAATTACAACCGAATTGCTCTCCAATCCTTATCCCATTTTTAATGGCATTTTCTTTGGCAACATCAATTACGGTATCATCGTTATCGCATCCGTACGCACTCTTAGCCGCAAACTTCATTGCACAAATAGCAAGAATACCTGATCCCGTTCCGATATCCGCAACGTCTGAACCAGGCTTCATATATTTTTCGATAGCCTTCATACAAAGTTGTGTTGTTGAATGTGTTCCTGTACCGAATGCACATCCCGGCTCCAAACGTATAACAACTTCAACAGGCCGCTTAGGAGAATATTCTATCCAGTCGGGAACAACGGTAATTCTATCTGAAACAGAAGTTACATCCCATTTTTCTTTCCATTTTTTAGACCAATCTTCATTCTCCTTTTCCAGAAGTTTAAACTCCCAGCTCCCAAGCTCATCATCTGAAAGGCCGTTAGATTTCAGAAGTGCTCTCTGCTCTTCAACCACATTTTTAACAAGCTCTGGTAAGGATTCAACATCAGAAATTCCGAATAATTCCGGATTCAGAAATATTCTTAAAGTTCCCTCAGTTGTTGAGATCATTTCCAAATCTTTATAGGCTTCTTCAGCAAGAACAACACCTTCACAAGGAAGATTTTCAAAGCAAATATCAGAAACAATATCTTCTATTTCAGGATTAATTTTTAATTGAAGTTCATAATACTTTCCGTTCACTATATCCCTGCTTTCATACTTCCAAGTAAAGTTATTTTATCAAACAAAATGCAGATAAATTAACCTTCAATAAAAGCGCCCATTTTTCTGTATTTATCATAACGTGTGCTTTTTAGGCCTTCCGGAGAAAGTTTTTCCAATTCATCAATAGCAGATTTTATAGTGTTCTTCATTTCAGCACACATTAATTCGTAATTATGATGGGCTCCTCCGATAGGCTCTTTTATCGCCCCATCAATTATTCCAAATTTTAGCAAATCAGGAGCCGTAATTTTCAGAGCTTCAGCGGCAACAGCTGCTTTTGAAGCATCACGCCACAAGATTGAAGCACAGCCTTCCGGAGAAATAACTGTATAGTAAGCGTGTTCCAAAAGATAAACTTTATCTGCAACAGCTAATCCAAGTGCACCACCGGAACAACCCTCTCCGGTTATAATCGCAATAACCGGAACTTTTAATTTTGCCATATCTCTAAGATTAGTAGCAATGGCCACTCCCTGGCCGGTTTCTTCCGCACTAATACCTGGATATGCTCCCGGAGTGTCAATCAAAGTTATAATAGGCATATTAAATTTATTTGCATGCTTCATCAAACGGAGAGCCTTTCTATAACCCTGAGGCTGCGGCATTCCAAAATTATACTCTAAATTTTCTTTTGTTGACTTACCTTTCATTGTGCCGATAATCATTACCGGACGACCGTCAATTCTTGCCAGACCACCGATGATTGCACGATCATCCATTCCCTGGCGATCACCATGAAGTTCAACGAAATCAGTACACATACCGTTTACGTAATCAAGAAAATTAGGACGTTCCGGATGCCTTGCTATTTGCAATTTTTGTGACGGCTTAAGATTTTCATATAATTCCTTTTTATAGGCTTCAGCCTGCTGCATAAAGGTTTCAATTTCTTTAGTCGAATCCATACCTGACTCAAGACTCATTTGTTTAAGTTCTTCAATTTTTTTCTCTATTTCCATAATCGGTTTCTCAAAATCTAGTATCGTTGTCATTGTTATAATAATCCTTTAAACTCAGTCTCTTATTAGTAATTACTCATGCATAGCAAATATATTGGCAAGAGTTTTTCTTAAATCCTTGCGTTTTGAAACAACATCAACCTGGCCATATTTAAGAAGATATTCAGCAGTTTGGAAATCAGACGGAAGCTTTTGTCTTATAGTCTGCTCAATAACCCGTCGGCCCGCAAACCCAACTCTTGCGCCCTGCTCTGCAACAATAATGTCTCCAAGCATACCAAAACTTGCAGTTACACCGCCAAAAGTCGGTTCGGTAATCAAATTTACATACAAAAGACCAGCATCATCAAGTTTTGAAACAGCACAGGCTGTCTTAGCCATCTGCATTAAACTTAATGCGCTCTCTTGCATTCTTGCACCGCCTGAAGATGTAATAGCAAGAACCGGAAGTCTAATCTCTATTGCCTTTTCTATTAATCTTGTAAGTTTTTCTCCAACAACACTTCCCATTGAACCGCCCATAAAATCAAAATCCATTATTGCAACGGCAATTTTATGCCCTTCAATTTGGGCAACCCCGGTTACAACCGCATCGTTTAAATTTGTTTTTTCCTGAGCCTTTTTCAAACGATCTTTGTAAGATTCCGTATCAAAAAACTCCAATGGGTCGGTAGGTTTTATGTCCGCAAAAAGTTCTTCAAATGAATTTTCATCAAAAAGCTGCTTAATTCTGCGTCTTGCATTTATTCTAAAATGATAATCACACAAAGGACAAACCATATCGTTATTGTCCAAATCTTCCTTTAAAAGTTGTGCATCGCAATGAACACATTTAGTCCATAAAGCCGGATCAGTGTCATTTTCTACTCTTGCCTCAAGTGCACGTCTTTGAATTTGAGCCTCTTTACGCTTTTCAAACCAATCTTGTATTGTCATAAAATTTATCCCTAATAATATGTTATTTACTCACTAAATAATACATCAAACAAAAAGTGTTTGCAAATTTTGTAACAGAACACGCTAATATCTGTTTTTAGAGGCGCGCTCCATCTCTCTTTTTTGGTCTTTTGCTGCAATAGAATCCCGCTTATCATGAAGTTTTTTACCCTTTGCAAGGCAAATTTGCATTTTAGCAAAACCTCTTTGCAGATAAATCTCCAGAGGAACTATTGTGTATCCGCTCTGCTTAACTTTATTTTGAATTTTCAAAATTTCACGTTTTGTAAGCAGAAGTTTTCTGGTACGCTCGGCCTCGTGGTTAAAACGATTTCCCTGTTCATACGGAGAAATATGGCATTTGTATAGAAAAACTTCATTATCCTCAACCTTGCAGAAACTATCTTTTAAATTTACTGCGCCTTTTCGTATAGATTTAATTTCTGTGCCGGTCAGCACAATTCCTGCCTCATATTTATCGAAAATTATGAAGTCGTGAAATGCTTTTCTGTTTGAACATATTACTTTTTTATCCATAAAACAATACTAGCACAGAAAAAAATAAGATTACAACCTTGTATTTAATCTCATATAGAGAAAACACTTAACAACATGGTCTTCAAAGATCTGTGTTTCACCGGGAGAACACTTCGTACAAATATCCATACAGTTAGGGCAGCGTGTATGAAATTTGCAGCCGGATGGCAGATTTGAAGGAGAAGGAAGATCACCCTCAAGAATTATCCTCTCCTGTGGGCTCCCGTCAATTTTAGGGACAGCACTTAGAAGAGCTTTTGTATAAGGATGCTTAGGATTTATAAATATTTGGGAAGTCTTGCCAAATTCAACAATTTCACCAAGATACATTATCGCAACCCGGTCTGCAAGATATCTTATTACGCTCATATCGTGAGTAATCAAAATAAATGTTAATTTATAATCATTTTTTAATTCTCTAAGCAAATTTATAATTTGTGCCTGAATACTAACATCTAAAGCACTTACCGGCTCATCTGCAAGTATTAAATCCGGATTTAATACAAGTGCCCTCGCGATTGCAATACGCTGCCGCTGGCCTCCTGAAAACTCATGAGGATAGAGTTTTAGACACTCAATATCAAGCCCAACTTTTTCAGATTTTTCTTTAATTATGTTAAGCATTTCAATTTCAGAAAGATTTGTATTAATTTTCAATGGCTCTTTAAGAGTATCAATAATTCTCATCTTGGGGTTCAGGCTCGCATACGGGTTTTGGAATACCATTTGAGCATGTTTTCTGTAATTCTTAAGTTCAAACTTGTTCATTTCAAGAACATTTTTCCCATTAAAAAAAATCTGACCGCATTTTGCTGGTTCAAGGCGGATTATTGATTTTGCAAGTGTAGATTTTCCGCATCCTGATTCGCCCGCAATTGCAAGAATTTCACCTTTTCTTACGGTCAAGTCCACTCCGTTAACCGCATGTATAACCTGCTTTTCTCCGGTAATACCTTTATCAGACTTATATTCGACATATAGATTTTTTATTTCTAACAAATTCTCCCTCATAAACTTTCTTGTCCAAAACCTTTAGTTAAAAAACATGCGCTAAAATGGTCTTTATTAATATAGTAATTTTTCGGAATATTTTCTGAACAAACCTCCATTACATGCTTACACCGGGGATGAAAACGGCAGCCGGATATCTTTTGCTGAATTGAAGGCGGCTGACCGCAAATCGTATCTAACGTTTTTCCTCTCTGAGATGGAATTGAATTTAAAAGTGCTTTAGAGTATGGGTGCAACGGATTTGCAAAAAATTCAGAAGCCGGCGCACTTTCAACAATCCTACCTGCATACATTACGCTCACAGTATCTGCATTTTCTTTTACCAGCGCCAAATCGTGTGTAATTAAAAGTATTGCAGTATTTCTTTCAGCCTTAATTTTATGCATCAAATCCATAATCTGAGCCTGAATAGTAACATCCAAGGCGGTTGTCGGCTCATCAGCTATAAGTATTTCTGCATTACAGGCAAGCGCCATCGCAATTATTGCTCTTTGCTTCATTCCGCCGGAAAACTCATGAGGATAGGATTTCAGTCTTTCTTCCGCACATGGTATCTGAACCTCCTCAAAAGCCTCAATCGCTTTTTTATATGCTTTCTCACCGCTTAAACCCTGGTGTATTTTTATAACCTCAAGAAGCTGATCTCCTACAGTAAACAGAGGGTTTAGCGAGGTCATAGGATCCTGGGGAATAAGTGCTATTCGCCGGCCGCGGATGTGCTGAAGTTCTGAGGAAGACATTTCTATTAGATTTTTGTTATCAAAAGTTATAACCCCGGAAGTAATTCTTGCCCGCTTAGGCAGTAGTTGTAAAATGCTCATTGCACTAATTGTTTTTCCACAACCGGATTCTCCGACCAGTGCAAGCATTTTACCACATTCTACCGAAAACGTTACATCATATAAGGCTTGGTGATAGCCGTCATCGCAATCAAACCCCAAATTTAAATTTTCAACCTCTAAAACTTTCATAAAAAAATTATACTACAGTTTTAAAATATTAAAATAAGCAATATGGGGAGATAAGTATTTTGCAGCGCAAATTAATAAAAATAGTGTTACAAAATGTAAAGATTTAAATAAAAAAAGCGGCTTAAATTAAAGAAAACCGGCAATAAAACCGACAAAAAAGATAAGAATAAGTATAACTAAGTGAAAGGAAAAGGCGCAGCAATGGGATTGGCCGCATCACAAGCGAGATTATTATCAATAACTTCCCGTATGGCAGATAATGAACTACGGTCACAGTTGATTAATAATGCTAAGATGAGACTTACGACTGAAAGTTCAAACGTCAGCGATGAGTATATTGCGGCCTTAAATAAAACACAGCTAATGTTTACAAATTTTGATTTAGCTGGTAATGAACAATATCAAGACCTAACGTTTAACTCTTTAACTGCGTACAGCTCATATAACAACCAGTACGGTATTGTCAATAATGCCGGACAGCTTATGGTATCAAAAACTGATGCTGTAAATTTTGAAAGCTCAGCCAACGTGGAAGAATTCCTCTCTAAATATGGATTGGAACAAAGTACAACATATTTTGAACAAAATCAAAATGATATAATCGGCTATTACGATGATTATGGTGTATGGCAGGAAACCGGCGTAACAATGGGTGAAATGCAAGACATTTATGAAGGGAATATTGACGCCAACGGAATTGATCACTATGGCTATGAAGGATCCTTAAACTCCATAGAGTATGGAGATTACGAAAAGCTTCTTAATAATTATTCATCGGCAAAAGACCTTTATAATTCAGAACTGCAAAAAAGAATGAATGCATTTATTGGTGGAGAAAGCTCGATTAACGGAATAACTCTTAAAGTGAATGGGCAGGATTTTGAGTACTATTTAAATAAAGTTTCAGCATTAGATGAGTCAACAGCCTCTGACGCGGATATAAATAATTATACTAATACGATGATTCAATTTCTTGAATTGCTTGGACTTGAAGTTACAGGAAATGTCATCGGCAGTGCAACTGATTCCATGATGTTAAACGGAAACAGAAGCCAGACATTTATAGATTCTTTAAATGCTAACCTTGGTTTGGCCAGTACACCTATTGGGTCAAATACCACTTCATATGCATATATTCCTTCTCCTGTGGTAGGGAAAGTTGCTATAGATGAATACGGTAATAAAACTTATATTACTTCCGGGGATACTAAATGGATTGGTTCTGACGGGAACCAGTCAAATGACGTTAATATTGATGGATATGGAACCGGAGATATATTGGATTATGATCCGGGCTTAACTGATGAGAAAAAAGTTCTTGTTATTGATATTCAGGAAGGATATACCTATGAGGACTTATATTACTACAAAACTGATCAGGCAAACTATGCCGGAGACGGAAACGGTTTTACAATAACAAATGAAGACGGGACAATATCTTACTATAATTATACTACATATAGTGATTACACCGGAGATAAAGAGGACCTGCAGCAATACATTATTGAAGGCTACGACGGAATTTTGACACAGGAAACTTATCCGGTTGAAAGAGAAGATGTAGTTGCTGCTTTAAAATATATGTATAGCTATTTTAGCAACAACTTGCTGTCAAATTTAAATGAAGATCCATTTAAAGACGGTGACACTGTAGTTATTGAAGCAAGAGAACAATATGAACAGGCAGCATTAGCACTTGCTCAATTCATATATGGTACAGAAAACGGAACATTAATAGCAACTGATCCGGAATTTCTTGAAACATATATAGATTATCTGGGAGATCCAAGCTGGGTTTTATCTACAAACAATAAAGAAGAGGACGTTGACAAAGATGGGAACCCAGACATAATTGACAAAAGTCATTATAACCCTTGGGCAGATATTCCTACATCAACAACTCCGGCTACAAATATTAATATAAACGGAAATAATTATCTTTCGAACTATCAGGTAGTTAAAGATGCATTTTTAATTGAATGTATGCTTGAACGCTATGGAGATCCTACCTACACTTGGATTGACACTGAAAATTCAGATGAAAATGCCGAAGCTAAAGCTCAGTGGTATACAAACCTCTATGAAAGAATGAAGTTGGGCTATAAAGAAATGCCGGAGAATTTATGCGGAAGTCAAGAATGGCTGCAGTTTGCCTTTGAAAGCGGCCTGGTTCATATGGAACAGGTAAATAAATCCCAAGAATGGGTTTCTACTATGTATACAAACTGTAGTGATATTTCAGAAAGTACTGTTGATGTTGATGTAACACTTGCAGAAGCAAAATATAACAGAGAAATGAACAAAATTCAGGCCAAAGATAAGCAATATGACCTTGAATTAAAAAATATAGATACTGAGCATAATTCATTACAAACAGAATATGATTCTATCAAGTCTGTTATTGACAAAAATATTGAGAGAAACTACAAAATGTTTTCTGCATAAAACTTCACAATAAATAAAAAATCATAAAAGGGCCCCATATATGAATATGGGGCTATCTTTTATATACTAATTTATTGTTGATTTAAAGGTTATATGTCCAAACTATTATCTTGAACAAATCACCCTTGCAGCGTGTACGCCAGATGCCGACGCCTGGATTAATCCACGGGTAACACCAGCGCCATCACCTATTGCAAAAAGATTTTTAACACCTTCTGTCTCTAACTCATCTGTTAGTTTTACTCTTGCTGAATAGAACTTAACTTCAATACCGTAAAGTAAAGTATAACGAGATGCAGTACCCGGAGCGATTTTATCTAAGGCGTAAAGCATTTCAATTATACTGGTCATTTGTCTATAAGGAATAACAAGACTCAAGTCCCCCGGAGTTGCACAGGTAAGTGTCGGTGTAAGAATACTGGCTTTAATTCTTTCCGGAGTAGAGCGTCTTCCGTCAAGCAAGTCCCCAAACCTTTGAACCAAAATTCCGCCCGCAAGCATATTTGCCAAACTTGCAATGTGCTGGCCATATTGGATAGGTTCTTTGAAAGGTTCGGTAAATTTTTCGCTTACAAGAAGCGCAAAGTTAGTATTATTTGTTGTCTTTTCAGCGTAACTGTGTCCATTTACAGTGGAAATACCATTATAATTTTCCTGAACAACTTCACCGTTAGGGTTCATACAAAATGTTCTTACTTCATCTCCAAATGTTGGCGAATGATAGATAAGTTTTGACTCATAAAGTTTTGAAGTTAAAGGTTCAAAAACTGGAGCAGGAAGTTCAACACGAACCCCGACATCAACAGCATTATTAACCATACCGATTTTATTTTTACCAAACTCTTTAGTAAGCCAATCCGCTCCTTCACGTCCAGGAGCGATGATAGTATATTCTGCACGAATAGTTTCACCATTGTCCAATACAAGGCCCTTAACCTGTTCGCATTCAACTATAAGACTCTGGGCTGAAACATCATTTAATATAGTAATTCGTTCATCAAGATAGTCCTGCATACTTTTTAAAACATCCAGGCTTCTTTCTGTACCCAAATGTCGAACCGGAGAATGAACAAGTTTTAATTCGGCCAATGATGCCTGTCTTTCAAGTTCTCTGAATGTTTTCATATCAGTGCCGAAAACTTCTTCTGTTGCACCGAATTTTAAATATAAATCATCTGCATACTTTATTAATTTTTCAACTTTCTCTCTGGACATATAATCAACCATATGTCCGCCAACATCAGGAGTTAAAGTAAGTTTGCCGTCAGAAAAAGCTCCTGCTCCGCCCCATCCGCATAATAATCCGCATTTTCTGCATGTAGGACATTTTGCATAACCTTCACGCAAAAGACATTTTCTTTTTTCTATTTTTTCACCTTTTTCAATTAAAACTACTTTCCACTCAGGTTTTAGCTTGGTTATTTCAAGCGCCGCAAAAATTCCGGCCGGTCCTGCTCCAACAATCGCTACATTGTACATTTATTTTAATTCCTCATAATTTTTGCCAACCAGAAAAATATAAATCAAACACGCTTAAAAAAAAAGTATTTATGAAGAATTTGTTAAATATTTTCAGTCTAAACTTTCCACCGAAAGTGGACAAAATTAATATAAATTTGTTTATTTAGCCGCTATAACTGAAGCTTTGGTTTTCTTCCGCAAGATTTATCCTCATCACAGAACCCAAGACGTTCGCATTTAGGAACCAAATATGGTTTAATCCAAGGTTCTTCTGCAATAAGTGCATTGCACATTTCATTAACTAAAAGCCTGATCTCATACTGTGCGCGGGTACATAGACGTAAATTTGCCAGATGAATTAATTCTCTAAGATTAAGGCTTGCAACCATAGAACTTGCTGTCGCGTTAGGCAAAACTGCTCTTGCATCTTCTGCAGGTATTCCGGCCTCAAGAAATTCCTGATATTTCTCAGAGATTTCCCCCATAAATGAAACGAATTTTTCTTTTAATTCAGGGTTTTTATCAATAGTAGGAGGAATTATATAGTCAAACTGACCTTTTTCTTTGACATAGCGCTGTGACTTTTGCGAAAAGGACATATGTCTGTGCCGGACAAGCTGATGTGTACAAGCACGTGAAACATTCGAAATTGCAAAACTAACCTGAATATGCTCAATAGTTGAATAATGGCCTGAGGAGATTACACGCTCTATCAACTTAAGCATTTTCTCCGTGTCATCCGTACTGTTATAAATATTAATAGGATAATCCGGACTATAACAGGTACGACAAGCTGTGTATATTGTTTTTAACATGTTTTGAGGTTTTGAAATTAAATTAACAACCGGCTTATTATTATCTTGCATTTTGTCACTCCTTAATACATATTTTACTAATCATAACCCGATAAAACATATTTTTCCATATTTTAACAATTTGAAACACAAAAGGCATCGATTTAAATCTCGATGCCCTTTGAAAATAAAATTAAATTTTATTTATTTATTGCCATAACGTTTATTAAATCTTTCTACACGACCTTCTGAGTCAAGAATTTTTTGCTGGCCGGTGTAGAAAGGATGGCATTTATTACAAATTTCAACTGTTATACCATCAACTACCGAACCGGTTTCTATTTCATTGCCGCATACACATTTAATAACGGTTTTCTTATAATCCGGATGAATTCCACTTTTCATTTTTTACCTCTTTCTTTGCTCAAGATTCCAAACTTGATTATTATGTAAATTTCGACTATTAAAATTCTATCACGCTGAAAAAATATTAGCAAGTGAATATTAAGTTATTTAATTAATCCTTAAAATTTGATTTAATTATATCAGAAATCCATGGGATATAGGAGTACAACCCCATAAATGCAAATACAGTGAGATAAATAATTAAGCCGTAAATAACGCACTGAACAACAGAATAGCCGAAAACGAGCGGCATATTGAACCAGAACACAAGCTGACGTATAATTCTGTTAAGCAGAGGCACAAAACTCAAAATATTTACTATCTGCCAGAAAAGCCAATTAACAATAACATATAAAATACTTAAAAAAACAGATTGAAAAATATGATACATTGTAAATTTTTTAGGATATGATCTGGTAAGAGCACCTATAATCAGCCAAACAACACCGACAAGACCTAAAGTCGGATAAGTTAAGGCAGATACAATACGTTCAATCATACGGGGTTGATCATGATACATGGCTAAACGGACTCACCTTTTCTCTTTCTATCAATATATTCATCCAAAACCTGATAATATACAAGTTTATGTTCATCATTATCCGGTTCCAGCTTAATTGCGGCCCTGTAAGCAGCAATAGCTTTTTCAATATCACCCTGAAGATAATGCCCGTTACCCAAAAGCAAATATGTCTGTGCATCATTCGGAGCAAACCGTAATGCTTTTTTGTAGAGATCAACGGCCTCATCAAGCTTGCCTGCATTGGCATATAGGTTTGCAAGAAGCTGGTATGCAGCAACATTTTTAGGTTCAAGATCAATTGCCTTATTGTACATACCGACAGCCATATCATATTCACCAAACTCAGACAGCGAAATTGCATAACAAATGTAGGCACGATAATTATCACCTTCCATGGAAAGCGCTTTTTCAAAATATGAATAAGCCTCTTCACGGCGTTTCATGAGGGTAAGCGTATTTCCAATACATATTGCAACGGCTTTATTGTCGATATTCAGTGCAAAAACCCGTTTATAAAGGGACAATGCAGTTTCATAATCAAATATTTTAAAACAGACATTTCCCATATCAACCAATGCCGTAACATTTTCAGGGTCAAGAGAAAGTGCTTTTTCATAATATGCTTTTGATTCAATGTAATCCTCATTATCTTGATAAAGAAGTGCTATAGCATTATAAATTTCAGGATTAACAGAATTTAAATCAATTGCACGAGTGTAATAAAATAAGGCTTTTGAGAAATTTTTCCATTCAGCAAAAACATTACCTATATTGTAATAAATCAGATAATTTTTCGGATTAATATCCAGGGCCCTGTTGTAATATGAAAGAGATTTTCTAAAATCACGTTCATAAAACCACATCGTCCCCATGCCAACGAGGGCCTGAACATCATTTGGATCAATAGCCAAAATACTTTCCAGCACGGACATAACCTTATCATAATCCTGCTGTTCAAGGTACAGCCTGGATAATTTATGGTAATTTGAAAGCTCTTTAGGAGCCTTAGCCATAGCCATAACCGTTTCATTAATCTGTTTTTCTAAATCCTGTTTTTCCATATTTTAAAATCTCTCTCTTTTTAAATTGATTAACAATTTTAATCATAAGTAGCATACTCTTTAGAAAGTTCACGCCATTCATCTTCTGAAACACTAAATGCGTTATTCCAAAATTTTTCAATCGCGTAAGTTTCTCTTTCTTCTTTGTGAAGGATATGCACTACAACATCCCCGTAATCAAGTAAATCCCACCGATTACGCAGATCATTTTCCATTCGAACCGGCATACGACTGAGACGTTTTTTAACCTGCTCCTTAACCGTTTCCATAAGCGCCTTAACGTGCGGAGTAGAATCACCGGTAACAATTACAAAATAGTCAGCAAGAGAAGAAACATGTCCAATATTTAATATTGAAATATCCTTACCTAACTTATCATCTAAAAATCTTGCAATGATGCACGCGAACTTTTTAGAGTCAATATTTTCTGTCATAAATACCTCTTTGTGATAATTATAACAAACTTTTAATAAATAAGCAAGAATTAATAAGGTAATATTTTTACAGTAGAAAATTCAGCGGTAAACCGCCAACCTTAATGAGAGTGGTAACTCGAATTTAGACCGGCGTGTGAGAGTATGGCCTCTGCTCAAGCACACAAAAAAAGAACCATTTCTGGTTCTTTTCCTTGAGTGGTGCCCTTGGCCAGACTTGAACTGGCACCGAGGTTGAGCCCCGATTGGATTTTAAGTCCAACGCGTCTACCGATTCCGCCACAAGGGCATGTGTATATTTAATTAACATTTAAATAGAACTCTTGGTAAGGCCTATGGTAAGCAAGTTCAGTCAAATACCTTAAGTTCAATATTTATTGTATTAAAAATAAAATTGGTTGTCAATCAGCATACAGAAATTATTTCATAAAGTTTTGTAAATATATATAAATAAACAAACAATTACTTAATAAAAATATATTTTATATATATAGAGGAATTACAACATGGGATCAGAATACTGGAACGGAGTGGTCTCAAGACTGCCAAAATTTTTTAATGATACCGCAGCAATATGCCTGACGGCTGATTTGTTAAGCCGTAGACATTTTTGTCCTGGAGTATTTGGATTTGGCTTTTTGAGCCCACCATTATACTATTATCCGCAAATTTCATTTTATCCATATGATATGTATCAAGTTCCAGAATATTATCCGAGTCAGAGAACATATTTTGACGAAAGAGGTGCCGGAAGAGTCAGTAAAAAGCAGGACACTTCCTTAGGAGCCAATTTAGTAAAACAAAATGACACTCAATTTGTAACTAATAAATGGGTAAACCTTGATAAAAAGCCTGGAAAAACGGATGATGAAAATATAGATTTGCATATAAAGTATCGCAGTTTTTTAAATAATTTAGCAAAATCTTTCATCGGATTTATGGATTACAAATCAGGCTTGGGAGATAAAAGCGGAAAACTTTCAAAGGAAGAATTCAGCAAATACTACATCTCCCAATTTGCAACAACCGCAAGCACAAACGATGAAAAGGCAAAATTAAAAGCTGAAGCGGAAAAAGTTTTTGACAAATTAGATTTATATGAGGATAAAAAGCTAGACTGGAAAGAGGGGGCAACACTAATGGCAATGCTCGATTCAGCGGTGGACGGGAAGTATGACGGCACAATTACCCGTGAAGAAATTCTTGAAGGATTAAAGGAATTAGCCGAAAACCCGGACGGGAAAGAAATTGCAGCTGAGACTTACTACAATTTATACGGTCGAGCATAAATAAAGTCAAAAACATCAAAATTAAGAACACATATTGAAAAATTACTTCAAGAATGGATCAAATAGGTTCCACTCAAATGATTTGGAGTTAGCAAATTTAAGCAGAGTTTCTGAATCCAGCGCTCTCATTTTATCAAAAGCCGCCTTAAAATCCTCATCAACAGAAATTGTCAAAAGAGGAAGGAATGCTTCATACGCAAGTTTTGCAACTTTAGCGTCATAATTTATAGCAAGAGTTTTGACTCCGGTCTTAATCGCAACAAGCACAGCATGGAAACGCATTGCAATCATATACTCAAGTCTTGAGATTTTAATTATAATATCATTTTTAGAAAGAGAATGAATAATTTCTGTTTGAATCTGCGGATCGATAGTTTTAAGCATCTTTTCAAAAGTCAAACAAATATCCATATCCAGCGCCTGCTGAAACACATAAAGTTCAATTTTCTTGTCTCCGAAATCAATGGCAACCTGTCTTGCAAGATTAAACAAAAATTCTTCATTAAGAGTTTTAAAGGCTCTTAGTTGAATGCCAACAGTATTTTCGGTTTTACCGCGAGGAAGATCTACAGAAAATACCGGATCAGATACGAGTGAGGCTTTTATTCCTGCATTTTGGAGCAGCTCAAGACTTTTTATATCTCTCACAGTAACAAGATCGCATTTTGATAACAAATTAATGACTATATCTTGTGACAATTTACGCTGCAAAGGGCCTATTCCCTGGGCAAAAATAATAACTTTCTTTTTGCAAAGTTTGGCAAACCAAATGATGAAAGAGTAGTATAAAAGACTTTTAAGGCTTGTCACATCCTGAAGAAGGCTTCCGCCGCCGGAAATCAGTACATCACAGTTATTTATAGCATTAAGCAGTGCCAATAAGCTAAAATTTTTAACAGACTTTACCCCGTAAGTTCCCGATGTAAGCTCGGGATTATGCGAAAGAACCGTTATATCGGCTCCAAGCCGCTGAAGATGATCTATGATAACAGCAAGAATAGCCTCATCTCCAAAATTTTCATACCCGTAATATCCAGATAACAGAACCTTTGTCACTATACTAATTAGAACCTTTCTTTAATAATTTAAAAACTTCATCAGCATAAGGCACAGATTTAACTGCCCCAATACCTTTGGCCTGCAAACCTGCAGTCATACAAGCGAGTTTAGCCGCCTCAATCGGTGTATAACCATGTGTAATACCATATAAAAATGCTCCGTTAAATGCATCACCGGAACAGGTTGTATCAACAACATCCTTAGTGTAAAATTCCGTAAAATCAATATTGCCGTTATAGCCGGTATAATACCCGCCCTTTTCACTTGATTTAAGGACTATAATACTTACGCCGATATCCCAGAGCTTTTTCATAATATTTTCTATGGAGTCAAGCTCCAAAATACTGTTTGTGTCATACTTTGTGCTCATAAAAAGAATATCAACATTCCCAATAACCTCGGAAAAATTTTCTCTGGCGCTTTCTGGAGTGTTAATTTTTATAGAATAATTCGGGTCATAAGCAGTCATAACATTATTCTTCTTAGCGACATCATAAAATTTTGCAACAGCTTCTTTGGCAGATAAAGACAAAGACTGTGTAATACCGCTTGAATAAGCTATTCTCGAGTTTGCAATATATTCTTCCGATATATCATCAATTGAAAGCCTTGATGGAGCTATTTTTTTGCGGTAAAAAATAATTTCTTTTTCGTTTGAATTATTAGTTATAAAATAAAGACCATTGTGTTCATTTGCAAACTTAAGCTGTGAAATATCAATTCCTTCACTGCGCCATGACTCCATTAAAAAATCCTTAAAAGGGTCATCTGCTATTCTGCTGATAAAACCGACCTTAGCCCCAAGCCGTGCAGCCGTGACAGCAGAAACAAGTACATCCCCGCCATAATATTTATGGAGACATTCGGTACAGCAGAGGCTGGTATCGCTTGAAAGCTCAATTAAACATTCACCTAAAGTAACAATATCAAGAGTATCGCTCATATTATCCTTTCAGTTCAGCTAAAACATTTTTCACACGTGTTGTAATTTCGGAATACGATCTGCCTTCATATAAATCCCTTCCAACACCGACTGCGAATGCTCCGTTTTTGATATAAGAAGACACTTCATGCAATTTAACATTTCCCTGAACCAGAACCTTTAAAAACGGCATTGGTCTCAACATATCTTCTACATACAATACCCCGCCCATTGCAGTGACCGGATAAAGTTTTATAAGAGGGATTCTCGCTTTCCAAGCATTGTACGCTTCATTTGGAGTAGAGGCACCGGCAATAAAAGGGATTTCCCTATCCTTTGAAATTTTAACCAGGTTCATCTGGAAAATCGGTGATGAAAAAATTTCCGCTCCGGATTCGATAGAGGCCTGAGCCTGAAGAGAAGTAATTACTCCGCCGGCACACACATGTGCAAATTTTGAAACCTCTTTAATAGCATCATAAACTTCTACAGATTCAAGATTTATCTCCATAATTTTTACACCGCCGTCCGCAAGAGCCTTTGCAGTATCGATAACTTCCTGCGCACTCTTGCTTCTTATTATAGGAAATAATTTTTCCTCTCCAAGTATGTCTATTAAACTTTTGTTCATATATTGTCCTTTTTTGCAAATTTATTATATCATAAACAAAAAGGGATGAAACTAAGTCATGAAAATACTTAAATCAAAGGGATTTTTTATAAAATCATTTTTTCTGCTTTTATTTTTAGCGATTATTGTAACGATATTATCATGGTCGTTTTTGGAACCATTTGCTTATAACTTTATGACAAAATATTTTACGGCAGTGAGAAGCGGTTCGGAAGAAATAGCGATTATTGCAATTGATGACAAATCGATTTCTTATCACAGATGGCCATGGCCGCGGGAATATTACGGACAGATAATGGAATATCTTAACACTTATTCCAAGCCTAAAGTTATAGGATTTGATGCGCTTATCCAAAGCACTGACAATGAAAACCCGGATTCAGACAAAGAGTTTTATAATTCAATAAAAGGTATTAATAATCTGATTGTCGGATTCAGTCCGCTTTCACAGAATGTATTTGACGGACAGAGAACCGAAAATTATAACAAGCAATTTGCAGAAAAATTTAAAATAAATGCAAAAATTCCTTATGAGCTTTATGACACAAACAGATATCAAAGTATATCCGAGTTTCCTGCAGGATATTTTAATGCTGTAAGCAAGGCCGGCTCCGTAAATGTTACACAAAATGCAAACGGATATTTAACATACATGGATCAGGTAATATCGGTTGACGGTACATACTACCCGTCTTTGGGACTAAGAATGTACATGTACTTAAATAACACAGAAGATTTAACTGTATTGCCGGATCAGATAATTGTTAACAAAACAGGACTCTCAATTCCTTCAATCGCAACCGGAAACGGGGTCCAAAATCTTATAAAATTTTATAGATTTTATGATAACACCGATTATACGCATAAAAAATATTCGGCCTCAGATATATTAAAATCCTATGAGAATATAAAACAAGGGAAAAAACCGATTATAGATCCCAAAGAGTTTGATAATAAGATAGTATTTGTCGGAGCAAATGCAAAAGCGGCCGCTCTGGGGCTTGAGGATGCACTGCCGTCGCCTCTGCTGAACCGCCACCCCGGGGTTGATATTCAGGCAACAAATTTGGACAACCTCATTAATAACGATTTTGTAAAAATAACCGGATTTATTCAGGATTGCCTCACACTAGTTATAATTTCATTATTAACATTTATTTTTATATCGAGATTTTCCTTTTTTGTTTCACTTGGTCTGATTTTACTTACAGGATTAATATACATAATATTTTGTATCTCGTGCTACAGAAACGGATTAGCGGTTAATGTCGTGACACCTTTGGCAGTGCAGGCGCTTACAACAATATTCGGATACTCATACCGGTTTATACTTGAAGGAAAAAATAAAGAAAAAATTAAACAGGCTATGGGAAAATATCTTTCCCAGGATATTATGAAAAATGTAGTTCAAAATATTGATGACATAAAACTTGGCGGGAAACGTGCAAATGTAACGGTTTTATTTGCAGATATACGTGGTTTTACAAGCATGAGCGAAAAAATGACTGCCGAAGAAGTTTCTAAAATTCTAAATGAATATTTTACGGAAATCGAACCCATTATAACAAAATATAACGGAGTTATAAATAAATTTATCGGCGACGCTGTAATGGCAATATTTGGCGAGCCAATCCAGGATATTAACCATCCGGTAAACGCAGTTAAATGTGCTTATGCAATGTTGAAAAAAGTTGCTGAACTCCAGGATAAATGGCTTTTTGAAGGTAAACCCAAAATAGAAATCGGCATAGGAATAAATACAGGGGAAGCTTTTGTCGGAAACATAGGTTCGGAAAAAAGACTTGAATACACTGTAATAGGCGACACTGTGAATCTTGCAAGCAGAATAGAAAGCTACAATAAAGTTTATCATACCAATTTTCTTGTAAGCAGTTCAACTTACTCATATGTAAGCGATATTGCCGATGTAATTAAAATTAGTGAAGTTACTATACGCGGCAAGTCCAAAAAGATGGATATATATGAAGTATTAAGACTATGCGGCAAATAATCTCTAATAAACGTAAAAGTTTATAATGTCATTCCGAACTTGTTTCGGAATCTTACCCTTTCTAAGCCCTAAAACAACTTCCGGATTGAAATTTTAGCAATATTTAGAGAAACCTGATATATAAAATGCTATTGTAATTATTTTTTGTCCTTAGTATAATTAGGCCATAGTACGAATATAAATAGGGGATTAAATTATGACAAGAAGAGTATTATTGTGTATAATGGACGGATGGGGAATAAGTACAAGCCATCCGGAATTTGATGCAACAAAACTTGCACACGCCGAAAATGTTAACAGATTGGAAAAAGAATATCCTTCAATATCAATTCACGCGGACGGAGAATATGTAGGTCTTCCTGCCGGTCAGATGGGAAACAGTGAAGTAGGACACCTGAACCTTGGTGCCGGACGCATTGTTTATCAGGATTTATCAAGAATTAATAATGCAATCAAAGATGGTTCATTCTTCAAAAATGATAAATTTTTGATGGCAGTAAATCACGCTAAAACGCATAATTCAGCACTTCACATTATGGGACTTGTATCTACCGGCGGAGTTCATTCATCGCTGGATCATCTGCTTGCACTTATAAAATTAGCTGCCGATGAAGGATTAAAAAAAGTATATGTCCACGCATTTTTGGATGGAAGAGATACTCCGCCTCAAAGCGCGTGCACTTTCCTTGAAAAAGTAGAAGAAGAATTGAAAAAATATAACCTGCCTCCAATTGCAACAATCATCGGCAGATACTATATTATGGATCGTGACAACCGCTGGGAAAGAGTTGAAAAAGGCTATGACGCTCTGCTGCTAGGAGAAGGAGAAACAGCAAATTCTGCTTGCGAGGGAGTTAAGGCTTCCTATGCAAGAGGAGATAACGATGAGTTTGTACTTCCTACAGTTATTGGCGGAGAAGAAAGCCGTATGCATGACAACGATGCAATCATCTTCATTAACTTCAGACCTGACCGTGCAAGAGAAGTTTCAAAAGCCCTTAACTTTGAAGACTTTGACGGATTCAAACGTAAAAAAGTACTTAAAAACATTTGTTATGTAACAATGACAAGCTATAATGAAGATTTTACGTTCCCGGTAGCATTCCCGAAAGAACATTTAAAAAATATTCTCGGGGATGTTCTTGAGGCTAACGGCATACACCAGTTTAGAACTGCCGAAACCGAAAAATATGCTCACGTAACATTCTTCTTTAACGGCGGAATAGATGAGCCTCAGCCTCACGAAACGAGAATACTTGTTCCGTCTCCTAAAGTTGCAACATATGATTTACAGCCGGAAATGAGCGCTCCGGAAGTTTGTAAAAACGTTCTTGATGCAATAAATAAACCGGAATATCAGTTTATTCTTGTAAACTTTGCTAATCCGGACATGGTGGGACATACCGGAGTTTTGGAAGCTGCAACTAAAGCATGCCATGTAGTTGATGAATGTGTAGGGAAAATAGCAAAAGCATGTGTTGAAAATGATATTATAATGCTTTTGACGGCCGATCACGGAAATTCAGAAGTAATGGTAAACGCTGATACCGGTAAACCGCAAACTGCACATACAACAAATAAAGTTCCATTTGTGCTTATAAATGCTCCAAAAGATACTAAGCTTAAAGAAGACGGCGCACTTTGCAACATCGCGCCGACCGTATTAGAATTATTAGGAATTAAGCAGCCGGAAGAAATGACTGCCGAGTCTTTAATTAAATAATAAATAAAATACCGGCATTGCATTATTAAATGCCGGTATTTATGTATAAGGGAAACAAATATGACAACAGAAAACGCTTTAAATATTGACTTTTCTATAAAAAAGAACAATGTGGATGAATTATTTTTTAACCTTTCGGAAAATCCGGAAGGGTTCAAAAACAAGGATTTCCGCTATACACTTAGTTTGATATACCAAACCATAGAAGACGAGTTTAAAGATGTATTTCTGAGTCCATATACCCCGTCAAGAAATACAAACTTCTTCCTGATAAACGAGGGGGGCAAACTATCATTTTTTGTAACGCCTACAAACAACTTTGAGTACTATTTGAAATCCAAAGGCTCGCTTTTCCGCTTTAAATCCCAGGTTGTCGGTGATCAGGTCGGATATATCATGAATTTAGATCTGGTAATGGATTATTTTGGAGGATTTGGTGAAATTATAGATATGGAGTCACTTACTCCTACATTTATATATATGAATTCACTTGCTCATTTTGTAATGAAGCTTATTGAAAAATTATACTTCATTCCGGTGGTAAAAACTAAAGGCCAGATGTTCAAGATAGTATATGAACCGATTATTCCAAACCAACAGGTTGCAAGCATAATAAACAAATTTGAACAAAATATTCCGGAAAATCTTTTCATTAAAGGAGAGAAACCAGATAATTTTGTAAAGGATTTTGTTCATAACTACATGAATTATCTGATTTACAAGTTTTTAAATATCAAAGCTTATAAATTCAAAGATGTAAAGTCAGGAACTTACATGATTAAAGACCTTGAGCAGCGTTCAACAATGCGCGGGATTGAAATTGCCGAAAACTTTTCTCAATGGTTTGATGAGCTTTACCTTGGAAAATATGATGTAATTCCTTTCTTTAAAATAGATAAAATTGAAGATGAATTATTCAGACTGAAAGTTCATATTAAAAACCGAAAAACCGGTGAAAGTGTGCTTATTGACGATCTTTACCATGAAGATACTATCTTTGGCGCAAACTCCTCAGACATTGCCAAAATTGTTGAAAAACAACTTAATTACGCAATAAAATATATGCCTGAACTTGAGGATCTTTTTGAGGATGAAGAAAAACTGGCGCTGGATTTGAATTTAAATGAAGTTTATAAAATTATTACCCAAACTGCATATTATCTTCAAAAGGCCCAAATTGAGGTTATTCTGCCAAAAGAACTTGTTAATATAGTTGTGCCAAGAGCCTCAATTAATGCAAAAGTAAAAGCTTCAAGGGCAAAAGATCTTGCTGATTTGTTCAACAATACATCCTCTTCTAAAATGGCGCTTGATGATATTCTGGACTTTTCGTACGAAATCGCAATCGGTAACGAAAAAATTTCAGTGGAAGAATTCAACAAACTGGTTGAGTCAAATAACGGTTTAATAAAGTACAAAAATAAATATGTATTGATAGACAAGGAAGAGAGCAAAAAAATATTTGAACAAATTGCCAAGGCCAACTTTAAATCCTTATCCCGAATGGAATTAATACACGCCTCAATGTCAGGACAGCTTGCTCAGTATGATTTTGATTATGACGATGCTTACGCAAGAATAATCCAGGACTTTACAAAACCGGTCGACGTCACCCCGCCGGAAACATTAAAAGGCGAACTCAGACCATATCAGCAAACCGGATTAAAATGGCTATGGACAAACGTTACTAAAGGTTTTGGTGTTTGTATGGCCGATGATATGGGACTTGGAAAAACCATTCAGATTATAAGTCTTATACTTAAACTAAAAGAAAACGGAAAACTTAATAAACCGGTTCTGGTTATCTGTCCTACAACCCTTATGGGAAACTGGATGAAAGAACTTCAGATGTTTGCGCCTTCTCTTGATGCGGTTGTTTACCACGGAACAGAACGGAAACTTGAGGTTAACCATGATGTAATACTTACAACCTATGCAATTATGAGAATAGATGTTGAAGAACTAAAAAAACATAATTGGGGTATGGTTATTGTAGATGAGGCACAAAATATTAAAAACCCTGATACTGCACAAACTCTTGCAATAAAAACGCTCAAGGCCGATACAAAAGTTGCAATGACCGGTACTCCGGTTGAAAACAGATTAACGGAATTGTGGAGTATTTTTGACTTTATAAATCAGGGTTATCTGGGTAGTCTCAGAGAATTCCAAAAAAGCTATGCCATTCCTATCGAAAGATTTAAGGAGACTTCACGTGCAGCAAAATTAAAAATGTCTGTATCACCTTTTGTTTTAAGACGTTTGAAAACAGATAAACATGTTATTACAGATTTGCCGGAAAAGATGGTGTTAAACGAATACTGCTATTTATCTAAACCTCAGGCAGTTCTTTATGAAAAAACATTAAACGAAATGATGGAAAAAATCAGCGAATTTTCAGGAATCAACAGACGTGGAAATATATTCAAGCTGATTACAGCTCTTAAACAGATCTGCAACCATCCTTATCAGTTCCTGAAAACCGGTGAGATGAGCCGTGAACTTTCCGGTAAAATGGATAAATGTATTTCAACTGTTGAAAGCATTTTGGAAAACGGTGAAAAGACATTAATTTTTACACAATACAAAGAAATGGGAGATATTCTTTGCAAAGTAATTGCGGAAGAATGTAATACTGATCCGCTGTTCTTCCACGGGTCATTAACGGTTCCGCAGAGAGAGGAATTGATTAATAAATTCCAAACAGACGACGATGCTAAAATAATGATTTTGTCACTAAAAGCGGGTGGTACCGGACTTAACCTGACAAAGGCAACTAATGTTATTCACTATGATTTATGGTGGAACCCGGCAGTCGAAGACCAGGCAACAGACCGTACCTATAGAATTGGCCAGGACAAAAATGTTATGGTTCACAGAATGATTACGCTTGGTACATTTGAAGAAAAAATTGACGAAATGCTAAAGGCTAAAAAAGAATTAGCCGATCTCGCTGTTTACGAAGGTGAAAAGATTATTACAGAACTCTCAGATGAAGAAATTTACGAAATCTTCACGCTTTCGGCATAGGGAAAAATCAACAACATAATTTTAACAATTCATTCAAGGTATTTGGCTGAATAGCTAAAACTTAAACGGATAATCATCTGGTATTTCCCAATTGTTCATCTGGATTAAAGCCGTACAATAATAACCATTTGCGGAAGATGAAGCAGAACAGCCATAAGCGGCATTATTTATAAGATCATTTCTTGTACCATTCCAGCCAAATTTATATGGTTCTACCGCGGCCCATTTTTTATTAGTCTTGACATTAATAAAAAACGTAAAGCGATCTTTACCCATTATATTTGATTTTTTACTCGCATTAAGATAGAAAAAGAGATGAATTGCTGACACGGAAGCTGAAGGATCAGAAGCCTCAGTATAATGATTTAATATTTGTAATTTTGTACCGTCAGCGAGATATACAGTCATAGATCTGCCGCTACTCTCATCTATTTTTAATGTTTTTATGTGTGGACGAAAATATTTATCCCACCAGGCTTCCATTGATGCAGAATCATAGCCGGTAAAACTATTATCCCAATACTGAAACTCTCCATATTTAGCTTCCGAAAGTTTTACTGCCTGATTCATTATTGTATAAAATTTCTTTAACTTTGTCGCTGCTACCTGCTTATTATAATTTGCTATCAATGTCGGCAAAGTCATTGCTGCAACAACACCGATAATGCCTAGAGTTATTAAAACCTCTGCTAACGTGAATGCGGGAACGAAGTTTCCTTTTAGACGACGCGTCGCGTTCCAAGATGCATAAGAAATAGCTTTTTGTAGGTTGGGGTTTCTACCCCAACAATATTTTAATGTTGGGCTGAAAGCCCAACCTACTTTATTTTTTAAATTATTTTTATCTGATACA
>CALUYU010000001.1 GCA_944325075.1 Candidatus Gastranaerophilales bacterium | reverse complement strand
GAGCAGGCAAAAAGAATAAGTGAACCGAAAAAGAAAAACCTGCTATTTCCCTTCACCGCCTGGGGCGGTGATTTGATCAATTGATTGACTGAAATGCTTACGCATTTCCACGCTTTGGCTCACTATCGTACTCATTTCATTCGCACACGTTCGCCCATTGTGACTAAAAATAGTCAAGTTTTTTGTGTGCAGTTGGCTGAATATTTTTAACGGCGGCTAGATCCTGAAACAAGTTCAGGATGACAGTTGGTTGTTTTTTTGAATTTCTTTATTTTTGTTGGGGTAGAAACCCCAACCTACATTATTTACAAAGAAAATCCGCCTCTTGGATTATTCGGGGTGTCAGAAAACTCGACGTTTCCCGACACCTTACGGATTCACTTTGTTCACCCTTCCGAAAATCCGCTTTCCGCTAAAGAAAAAGTGAACAATAAAATTTAAATTTGATACTTCAATATGGTTGCCTCTGGCACCTCAAGAACAAAAACTACATTAACTTAAACTTTTGAGCCGTCTAAGACCAAGACGGTACAGTTAAAAATTTTATATTTTATAGCTCGGGGAAATTTCGTGTTCTTATAATTTTTGACCTTTTTACTTTAACATCAGGTTCTACCAGATTATAAAATTTTTTTGTAGATAAATTCATTACTTGAATTTCGATTTTGTCAGATTTATCCATGCACGTTTCCTCGGAAGAATCATCCTCGCAAGAATATGGCTGTAATGTATTGAATCTAAACACCCTGCCTGGTTTGATTTCTTTTGTAAAAGGTTTTATATAATGTTTTTTATACTCACTTAACTGTTTTTTGTAGACTGCTATATTATAGGGGGTTTCTGCAATAGCAAACACTAAATATATCAGCCCGAATGGTGGACATAAAGCCAAAAGAAATAATGTTGCTGTATAAGAACTTGTATCCATACTGATTAGTTTTCGAAAATCTATTCTTGTTTGAGGAGCATTCACAAAATTGTATGAAACAATCCGTATACTGTCTGATGAGTTATTTTTCAACACAAATCTTTTAGAGAGAAAACAATAATATTGTGTATCTAATGTATAACCATAAGTTTTTCGCGTTATAATATACTTAAGAAAAATGTCTTTTTTCTTATCCAGCAGTATCTGATTTATAACCTCAGCCGCAAGAATCTTTTCTGACCCAAATATTAAAAGTATAAAAATAAGGAAGATTTTTTTCATAATAAAATAAAATTGATAATATAACCAAGGTAATATATTGTCAATATTTACAATCATGAACTTATATACCAAATTCCGCTAAAAAAAAATGACGAAATTTGCCCCCCTAAGCTTGTTCGGAATAATATTATGACTATGTTTTTAGCAAATCCGGTCAAAAATTATATATAAACTCCGCAATCAAAGCAGATTAGATTTTAAGTGGCTTGCAAAATCATAGCTAAGCAGCAGAACTATCTGCTTACACCATAGCCAAATGTTGCGAAATCGTATTTTACCGGATCGCTGCTGTCAAAGTTTTTCAGGTTATCACTAAGCTCAATAACAGCTTTAAAATCATTAGAATTTCTTGTAAGCAGCCCCATTTCTCTTGAGACACGGGCGACATGAACATCAAGCGGAATTAACAGCTCAGAGGCCGGAATACAATTCCATATACCAAAATCTACAGGCGGTTTTCTGACCATCCAGCGCAAAAACATATTCATCCGCTTCATCGCTCCGCCTTTTTCGGGGTTAGGAATCATAAAATAAAATCCCTGGCCGGCTCCTTCCTTAGCCCTTGAGTAAAAGTAATCAGTTACGGTTTTAAAGAATAAAGGAGTTCTAAGTGTGTGCACCCGGTCAAAGGCATATTTAAACAACTCCTCCAAGCCGCCGTCTTTATAATACAATTCTTTCATTATATAAAAAATTTGAGCAAAATCTTCCGTTTTCCCAAAACGATAGTTAAAGTCACCTAAAATTTTTTCCTCAAAATTTAGAATAAAGTTTAAAGGCTCATTTTGAGCAATATCAAACAAAGACTCCAGTTTTTTATTAAAAACTTTACGAGCCCCGTAAGCAACAAGAGAAGCTATAAATCCTGCAATTTCTATATCTTTTTTGTTCTTAAATCTGTGCGGAAATTGGATCGGATCTGCTTTAATAAAATCCTCGGTTTCATATTTTTTAGCAATTTCGTCTATCTCAAATTTAGTAATCATACTTTTATTATATACTAATATATAAATATTTTACAAATCTTAATACAATTTAGAACCATGAAACCCCATGATACAAGCATGATTTCACGGTGGAAAAACATGGAAATCATGATATAACATAACAAAAGAGGGAATAAAGAGCCTTAAAAGCAGGAATATATAACGATTATAAGGTTCTTAACAAATGTTCACATACACATGTATCGCTATTGAAAAAATTTATTGATTTACATATCATAAAAGTAACGACAGGGCATGGAGCCTAAAGGGGTGGAGATTTCAGGCATACTGACTACCTGAATGCTCTTGTGTAAGTGAGTAGATAAATTTGGAGATAGTTAAATTGTTTAGAAGTAGGGATATGGGCAGAGCTGTTGCAGTTAGAAGATGGACGACAACTGCTCTTGAATGTTACAAACGCGGATGCAATTGTGAAGGATGTTTTTATAAAGACTTTTTCAGCGGATCTTCCCAAAAATGTCAAATGAAAGCTTCCGTTCTTGAACTCGTAAGAGTTATAGGAACTCCTAATGTAGAATTACAACAGTTTTTAATTGAAGATTAAAATAAGCAAAATATATTTCCGTTTTTTAAAAGAGTATAATTCGTATAATTAATTTTCCGTATACCCTTTAAAAAAATAATATATTGTGTTATACTATTAAGGCAGTATTTTAACACGGAGGTATACATGCACATTTACGTTAACGGAAGAAACATCGAGATCACAGAAGCTATTAAAGCTTACGTTAAAGAAAAAATCGGGAAAGTAACAAATCATTACGATCAAATTCAAGGTATTGAAGTAGTTTTATCGGTTATTAAAAACCCTTCAGCTTCAGGTAAACATGTTGCAGAAGTAACCTGCAAAATGAATACCGGCGTTGTCCGTTGCGAAGAGGCCGCTGATTCAATGTACGAAAGCATAGACCTGCTGGCCGACAAACTGGTAAGACAAGTAGCAAAATTTAAGGATAAATCTTTAGGATCCGATAAATCTTCTATCAGACTTGATATTAAAGAAGAAGCTGAAGCAGTAGAAGAATAAGAAAATGATTAATGGTAAAAAAGTCATCGTAATTATGCCCGCTTATAATGCGGCAAAAACTTTAAAACAAACTTATGACGAAATATATAAAGATTTTGTAGATGAAATAATTCTTGTGGATGACAATTCGCAGGATGAAACAAGAGAAGTCGCAAAAAAACTTGGTATTAAAACCATTGTTCATAAGGAAAATAAAGGTTACGGCGGCAACCAGAAATCATGTTATAAAGCAGCATTGAAATCCGGAGCAGACATCGTTGTGATGCTGCATCCGGATTATCAATATACACCGAAACTTATTCCTGCAATAGTTTCTATGATGGCATTTGAAGAATATGATGCAGTGCTTGCGTCTAGAATGCTTGGAAACTCTGCACTTAAAGGCGGAATGCCTCTATATAAATTTATAGCAAATAAATTTTTAACTGCATTTGAAAATATATTAACTAATCAAAAATTATCAGAATATCACACCGGATTTAGAGGATTTACGGCAAAAGTTCTAAGGGAACTGCCGCTTGCAGAATGTGACAATGATTTTATTTTTGATAATGAAATGATTGCCCTGATGTTCTATAACAACTACAATATCGGAGAAATTTCCTGCCCTACAAAATACTTTAAAGAGGCATCATCTATTAATTTTGTCCGTTCATGCAAATACGGAATAGGAGTTTTATTGGTAAGCATAAAATATAGACTGGCAAAATTAGGGATTAAATCAAAAATATTCAGATCAAATGCAAAAAAATTAGACTTAGATACAGATATCGAATATTATTTTAAATAAATATAATCTTAAACTTCCCAAACCCTCTAAAGATATGATAAAATTTTTTCATTTTTTTATTATTATGAAATTATGTATGATTATGAGCTAGAAACAGAAGATAAAGAATTAAAAAAAGTCGGCTTGGAATTAATGTTTATGACGCCGGAAAAATGCAGCAGCGAAAAAGGGATTACCGCAGTAGAACTTGCCAAACGCGTTGAGCTGCCGCTGGAAACCGTTAAGAAAAAACTTACAATTTTAAAAGATGCCGGTATTGTTCGTGTCATAGGAATTAAACCTAAATATTGGAAATTTGATGACTACAACTTTCAAAGAATAGATGAGAATGATGATGTATACAGACTTCTGTGCAACTTTGATGATGTAGACTTTGATCGTTTTTTCCAATATTAATAGTCTACACTCACTCCGCCGCCAGCTACCCCACGTGGAAAAAATTAAATTTCCAATTTAAATGTAAATAATTGATAAAAATTCAGACGTAAAAATTTTTATGTATTATAATTGAAATGTTACATTATTAATTGGTTAGGAATATAAGTTTTGAATAAGAAGAAATATCATTTTATAGCAATTGGCGGAGTCGGAATGAGCGGGCTCGCAAAATATTTACTAGAAAAAGGATGCCAGGTATCAGGCTCGGATGTTTGTGAAAGCAAATATGTAAAACAAGTAAAAGAATTAGGTGCAAAAGTTTATATAGGCCATAATGCGGATAACGTGCCCGATGATTGCATAGTTATAGCCAGCACAGCCATAAGAGATAGTAACCCTGAAATTATCAGAGCGAAAGAACTGGGACTTCCAATATATCACAGATCAGATCTGCTTGCGGAAATATCCCGTGATGGTAAATTTTTCCTGGGATATTCAGGCACACACGGAAAAACAACAACCAGCGGATTAAGCTCATATATTTTGGAAAAAGCAGGATTAAAACCATCATATGTTGTAGGCGGGATAATTCCCGAGCTTGATACAAACGCAAGCTGCCAGAACGGACGCTTTTTCATTGCCGAGCTGGACGAAAGCGATGGAACTATTGTTAAATATGTTCCGAATATATGTGTAGTTAATAATCTGGAGGCTGATCATCTCGATTTTTATAAAAAAGGACTTGATTCCATACTTGAAACATTTGAACAATTTATTTCAAAAATGCCTGATAACGGAGTTGTACTTGTAAACAGCGACTGCAAAGCCTCAAAAAATCTTAACAGCCACAAGACAATGACGTTTGGACTTGATGACAGCAGTGCAGATTATTACGCTGCAAATATAGAATATAATGAAGATTGTACTACATTTGATATTTACTTCAAAGGAAAACTTTTAACAGATTTAAAAATAATCTTAAAAGGCCGGCATAATGTATATAATTCTTTGTCTGTATTTGCAAGCCTTCACCAGGCCGGAATTGATATCGATATTATTAAACCGCATTTTGCAACATTTACCGGGATGGGCAGAAGATTCCAAAAGGTTGGAGAATTTGACGGGATATCAGTATATGACGACTATGCGCACCATCCGACGGAAATTAAAGCAACATTATCTGCTGCAAGCGGATTTAAGGATAAAAATATAATAGCTGTTTTCCAGCCTCACAGGTACACAAGGTTGAAAAATCTATGGAATGAATTTTTAAATGCATTTGATAATGTAGACAAAGTTATAGTAACAGATGTTTATGCAGCATCTGAGGATCCGATTGAGGGCATAAATTCAAAAAACTTTGTAAATGATTTGTCTGATAAACTATCAATTCCTTGCCAGTATGTAGCGGGAGATATGAATGAAGTTGCAAAACAAATACTTCCTTCTCTGAAAAAGGGAGATTTATTAATAGGGCTTGGAGCCGGCAGTATAAACATGTTAGGCAAAGAACTTCTGAAATTAAGCAAAGAGGTCGTTAATGCTAGACATTGAAGTCAAAGAAAATTTTGATATAAAAAATCTTACAAGCTTAAAAATCGGCGGGAAAATTAAAAAAGCATATTTTCCAAAAACAATTGAAGAATTTGCTGAAATATATAATTATGAACCTGAGGCAAAAGTTTACGGGAATCTTTCTAATACCCTGGTTTCAAGCAATGGATATGACGGCGCAGTTATAATCACAACCGGAATAAATGAAATCATCATTAATGGCAGCAAAATATATACCGGCTGCGGGGTAAAAGGCCCGAAACTTGCACAAACAGCAGCCAAAAACGGCCTAAGCGGTTTTGAATTTATGATTGGCTTTCCGGGATCTCTTGGCGGAAATGTATTTATGAACGCTTCAGCCCATGGTCAATGTATAAGTGACAAACTTATCAAGGTAAAATGCTTTTCCCGTGAAAAAGGGTTGTTTGAACTTAGCAAAGACGAGATGCTGTTTTCATACAGAACATCCGTCTGCCAAAAGGAACCAATAATTATACTGGGAGCAGAGTTTGAACTTACACCTCAAAATGCGGAAGAAATTCAGGCAAAAATGGATGAGAATCTTGGTTTTAGAAAATCACACCAGCCGTCTTTAGCCCTGCCAAACTGCGGAAGTGTTTTCAGAAACCCGGAAGGGAATTCTGCCGGACGCCTTCTTGAGTCTGCCGGAGCAAAAAAACTTGCAGCAGGAGGGGTACATGTTTGGGAAAACCACGCAAACTTCATTATAAATTCAAAATCAGGAAGTTCTCTTGATGTTTTAGAACTTATGTACAAAATGTATGAGTGTGTAAAAGAAAAATTTGGAATTGAACTTACTCCAGAGGTAAGATTTCTTGGAGGAAATAATTTAAGAGAGGTTGAATTATGCAAAATATTAAATATAAAGTAGATAAAAATGCAAAAATAGCAGTTCTGTGCGGGGGAATGTCATCGGAAGCGGAAATTTCTATGAGATCCGGAAAAGGCTGTTTTGAGGCTTTAAAAAGATTAGGGTACAGCAATGCGGAATTAGTTGTTGTAGATAAAAATATTGCACAGAAATTAGCTGACGGCAAATACGAATACGCATTTAATGCTCTTCATGGCAAATACGGAGAGGACGGGTGTATTCAAGGTGTTTTAGAAATTTTAAAAATCCCGTATGCCGGCTGCGGAGTTATGGCAAGCTCAATTTGTATGAATAAAGAGTATACTAAAAGAGTGCTTTCAACATGCAAAGACATACCGCTTATCAAATCAGTTTTTGTAAAACATGGCGAAGATGTAGTAAAAGCTTGTGAAGGCTTAAGATACCCGCTAATCACAAAACCGGTTTGTGAAGGTTCAAGTTTTGGAATGACAAAAGTTAACACTCCAGAAGAACTTGTTCCGGCTTATGAAGAAGCTGTAAAATTTAATTCTGATGTTTTAATAGAAGAATTTATTGACGGATTTTTCATAACAGTCGGGGTACTGGAAAATGAAGGGAAAGCTTTTGCTACAGAAATCTTGGAAATAAGACCGAAAAATGAATGGTATGATTTTGAGGCAAAATATACAAAAGGGATGTCTGATTTTATCGTTCCTTCAACAACCTTATCAGCACAAGCCACAAAAAAAATTAAAGAGATTGCGGTAAAAGCTCATGAAACGGCCGGCTGCTCCGGAGTCTCCAGAGTAGATTTTATGGTTAAAGATGATGAACCGTATTTCCTTGAAATAAATACAAGCCCGGGAATGACCGAAACCAGTGATCTGCCTGCTCAGGCCGCTGCAATGGATATAAATTACGATGAATTAGTATTATTAATTTTAAACAGTGTAGGTTTAAATAAATAAGGTAAAAATGGAAGATCATAAACATGAAATTCAAGAAGAAGAGGTTATTGATCCGGCAAAATTAGTCAAAAAAGTCCGGAAGTCGCGCAAAGTGCGAAAGGGCCGGCGCAAGCAGACTATTTTCCGAAAGTCTTTTCGCTTTTTCATGACGATCTTTCTGATATTTGCATTTATATATGTCTCCAAAATGCCTCAATGGTATTTAAGTAAAAAAGCATACACAACCGCAAACAATAATACTATTATCATAGAAAACAACAGAATAGTTAAACCTCATAGGATTTTGGCATTTTTAAAACTTCATCAGGTGCCTGATGTTCCGATATATATGATGAAAACAGCAGATATAGAACGGGATATAAAAAAACTTCCGCCAATAGAGGATGTTTACATAAGAAGATATGCATTTCCTGCAAGATTACAGATAATTGTAAAGGAAAGAAATCCGGTAATATCTATTGCGCCTTCAGAAAAAGTTCCACCGGTAGCAGCATACACAGAAGACGGAGTATTGCTTGGGCACGAATTTATGCCAATGGATCCGGGCATTAAAACAATAAAAGTTCTTTCGTTCGGCAACAAAGGCGACGATTATACTAAATGGAATATCAAAAAGATTAACGAAATACAAAAAATTGCAAAATATGTAGAAAACTATTCCAAAGAACCGGTAGAATATATTGATATGAGAAATCCTAATAATGTTTTTGTAAAGATTAAAACAGTAAACATAAGATTAGGAAAACTTGACGGAGGTGTGTATGAACGCATAAAACGTATTCCGTCAATTCTACCTCAGGTAAAACTTGTTGATGCAAAAGTTCAATACCTTGACTTAAGCTGGGAAAAAGTAAATTACTTAAAACTCGAATAATTATCTCTTGTTAATAAACTACAGCCGCCTAACATAAAACATGGCAGACAAAATTCGGGCAAGGCAACACCAAAGGTCAAACCGACAGGCGACAAGACCGATAGAGAAAAGAAGTCCGGATACCGCTCACAATTTCACAAACAAAATTTTTTAAACAACTGAATTTTTAATGGCAGATGCAACGCAGTATGCAGTAGACCAACAGTTTTGAAGGTTAAATCCGCCACAAAATCCGTCTATATTCATAACTTCACCGCAAAAATAAACTCCCGGAGCAACTTTAGATTCCATAGTTTTAGGATTAATTTCATCTAAATCAACACCGCCGCAGGTCACAACCTCTCCTCCGCCGGAAGGAGAAGAAACAGTCACTGTAAAATTATGCAGCTTTTCAAGAATTTTATCTCTTGTTTTTCCATCAATTGTATAACATTTCCGCTCATAATCTATTCCGCATTTTTGTAAAATAAATTCTGAAAACGATTTTGGCACAAATTCAGCAATTAAATTCTTAATACTTTTATGCGGATTAGAGTTTAACATTGACTGAAGATCTATATCTACTGTCATATCAAAAGAAATTTTATATGGAAACTGGTCTCTTGCTTTAACTGAAGAAATCTTATAAACAAGCGGCCCGGAAATACCTTTATGCGTAAACAGAATATCATCAGTAATACCGCATGCATGAACATTTTTTATGCTGACACCGGCAAGAGAACTCAGATTTTCAACAGTTTTTAAAGCTGTTAAAGCAGGACGCGGCTCAATTATATTATGCCCCAAATTCTTTACAATAATAAAATTCCCGTGACCGCCGATTGCAATTATAATTCTATCATAATTATAAATCCCCCGATTGGTTACAACACCAAGAGGAGCCTTATTTATACCGGTAACTTTTTCTTTTATTATCTTAACTTTTTTCAAATTTTTTAAAAATTTTTCCCTAACATCGGCAGACGACTCAGATATAGGAAAAACCCTCAAATCATCCTGTACGAAAGTTTCTACACCAATGTTCCTGAAAAACTCAAGCGTTTCAGCTGTCGCAAATCTTGAGAAAACCGAATATAAAAATTTTTCCCCGCGCGGATAATTTTTTGCAAGTTCCCTAAAATCAAACTCATAATGCGCAAGATTACATCTTCCGCCGCCGGTAGGTAATAAGGTTTTTAAAGGCTCATCAGCCTCAAACAGAGATACATTAAAATCGTTTTGGAGCAAATATGCACAAAAACATCCTGCCGGCCCCCCGCCAATAACTGCTATATTATATATCAACTCTTGTTCCATACAAAAATACTATCTCAGGATTTTCCAAATCATTATGTAATTCACTTATCGTTTTATGCAAGACCGGATGCTCAAAATCAGGAATTAATTCAAGCAAAGGCACAAGAGTAAAAGCTCTTAAATGCAAAAATTTATGCGGAATAACAAGATTTTTTTCATTAATAATTTCTTTGCCGTAAAATAATATATCAATATCTATAGTCCTGTCAGCATAACCGTTTTTTTCAGTTTCAGAACGCCCAAGCTGCTTTTCAATCCTTTTGCATTCATCCAGCAATTTTTCCGGAGACAATGAAGTCTTAAGTTCAATAACCGCATTAACAAACCATGTCTTTGTAGACATTCCCCAAGGCTCTGTTTCATAAAACGCTGACGTTCTGATTATTGTAATATTATCGGTCAAATTCAACAAGCTTGTAGCCTGCTGAATATAACCTATTCTGTCACCTATATTTGAACCTAAGCTTAAATATACTATTGTCATACCAATATTTTAGTTATTTTTGAATTTTATGTCAACTAAGAATTATTTTTTATATGGTAGCAAAAAAAAAATTTTTATAGTTTTTATTAATCTTGAAAATAGCAAAATGGAGGAAATATGAATTTAAAAATACAAACCGCCCCGCGAAAATACATAACAAATATAAGACAATATAAAAACAGTGTCAGCTACATCAAAAGGAATATAGCAGACAATAAAAAAGTTTCCTCATTAACAGTATACACCTCAGGATACAATAAAGGGAAATATATCTTTCATTCATACGAAAAGAACGGAGAAATTAAAATAATCAAATACGATCCGGAAACATCATCCCGTTCATTATACTCCAAAAAAAAAGGCCAGGATGAAACGCTATTACAGATTCTTTATAATGGTGTTCCAGGTTTTTGCGAATGGTATTTAGATTTATTTAACTCAGCAGGAAAAAGAATTAAGCAAATAGTTAAATTCCCTAAAGGCTTACGTGAAAACACTTTTTAGAGTTTATAACGTATAACAGTATTTGTTCCCTGAGAAGACACAAATAACATGCCCTCATCAATATGTAAACAATATGGTTTTTTCACATTTCCAAGGAGCTGCGTAATCGTGCCGCCCGGCGTAATTTTTACAACATTATCACTGTTGTAATTAGCTGCATAAATATTACCGTTATTGTCTGAGGCAATATCTATAGGACCGTTAAGTTTCGGACTTTTAACAAATACACTCCTTGCTCCGGCCGGTGTAATCTTTGTTATAGAATTACTGCCGAAACTTGCAATATAGAGATTTCCATTTTTATCTGTTGTAATCCCGGTCGGGCTTGAAATATTTGTATAATTCCCGTTTGTTTGCGGAATTTTCGGCTTAGACGCTGCGGTTTGAGCAGAAAAATCCTTTTTTATTGTCTGCAAATCAGTGTTCATTGAAGCCGCAAGTGCCTGAGCTTTAGGAATTATAGGACTGTTTTGCGGAATAATAGAAAGATACTGTTTGGCATTTTCTGTCTGTCCCATTCTTGCACTTAGCGAGGCTGCATTATACACAGCCTCATAATCACTTGGTTTCCGTACAATAATCTGCTTGAAAACACTTAACGCTTCATCATTTTCATTTAACTGCTCCAAGACAACTCCAAGGTTATAATAAGCATCAATATAGTTTGCATCAATAGATATTGCCTTTTTAAAAGCATCTACTGCCTGTTCAAACTGCCCGAGACGGTATAAATCCACTCCTCTATTATATTGCAGTTTAGCCTCATTACTAACCTCAGCACACGCAATTGTGCATGATATTGCCAAAATAAAAGCGGTTGTTACAAGTTTTTTTATCATACTATATTTCACTCAATTCTTCTATTAATTTATGATTTTTTTGTGCAAATTTTTCACCTCTGGCTATTATAGCAAGTTTTAAAATATTTGCAAGGTTAATTGGCGAAAGCGACTTAAAATTATCAGGCAAACGCAAACTCCAGTTAGAATCTCCGGAAGTGCCAGGACGATTATAGACATCATAAATATTGAAATAATCCGTAAAGAAAATTTGAATATTTTCAGCCTTAGACGCGAAAATTTCAACCAACTTAGTTTGAGCCAAAAATTCTGCATTCTTAGTCATCTCGACAATAAGCGCATCTTTATCCGGCCAATCCGGGAAAGAAAGATCTTCTACAAGATTTTTGACATGTAAATATCCTTCATGGGTATTTACCATAGAATCAGCCCACATTTTAATAGGCTGGTTATCGTGGGTTCCAACCATTGCCCAGCATTTTTCGTCAATATTTTTATAACGGTAAGGGTCAGCAGGCTTTTCAGGTTCCGTAAACTGCGTAAGCTTCATCCCCTGCAAACCGTATTCCTTCATAACAGCCGCAACCGGATTAGTTAAAGTTCCAAGATCTTCACACACAATTGCATCCTTGTCCAAGCCTTCTTCCTTGGCAGCTGCTATAACAATTTTTTCAATAAGACGGCCATAGAGCTTAATCTGCTTATGAGTTAAAGTTTTTACACGTTTTTCTTTATCAGCCTCAAGCTCAAGATCCAAATCATCCATAGTTGCAATAGCAAATTTTTTCAAAAACGGATGTTCTGGAGAAGAATACAGTCTTCCTGCACCTTCCTCAATTTTTGGTTTTTTACCGGCTTTATAAACCCAAGGGTCAATTAAACCTACAATATGGTCAATTCTGACACCGCCCGGATTTTCTCTGAACATTTTTTTGAATAAATTTTTCATTAAAATCCCGCCGTCATCAAGAGAACCGTCTGCTTTATACAATTTTTCCGGGTTCATAACCGGGAACCCCCATGCCTGACCATCTTTTGAGAAATAGTCCGGCGGACAGCCAAGCATCCAACCTTCAAGAAATAACGACTGATAAGCCCAGCAGTCTCTGTCAGAAAATGCAACCTGACGGTCAGCAATCATTTTAATCCCTTTTTTCTTTGCATACTCAAGGGTTTGTTCATTTTGTTTACTGAGAACAAATTGAACAAACTTATAAAAATCAATTTCATCAGCATATTTTTTTGAAATTTCTTCAATACGTTTGCCAAATTCTAATTGCTGCTCAATAGATTTCGGGTTAAACAAATTTTTATCAGTTTCAGAATCCCACAGCGGCCAGTAATCATTGCCATGTTCAATAGATAAAGCCTCATACAAACTATCTTTATCAAGCCATGAATCATTTTCTCTTTTAAATACAGAAAATTCTTTCATCAGCTTTTTATCATTTTTAGATTTAAAATTTTCCCAAGCTTCACGTAAAGCTTCACCCTGCATTTTATAAATATAAGAATATGCTGTTTTATTAGTATTTTTGTTAGGGTTATTTGCGACAATATTATTATAAGTTTCAAGAGATAAGATATTATCCCATTCTTTTCCAGTAAGCTGTTTTAAGTCAATAAAGAGAGGATTTCCCGAAAAAATTGTTCCTGTATAAGGAGAAGAATCACAACTTTTTGTTTTCCCGGCCGGTCCAAGCTGGATTGAGTTAAAAATTCCACTGGCCCAATCAATAATCTCTTTTCCGCCATTAGAATTTACAGAACCGAATCCGGTATTTTCACCTTCTGCTGAAGGAAAGCTTCCGCTATGCATAATAAATGCAAAATTCTTTTTTCCAAGAACTTTTAATGCCTTTTCAATAGTTTTTGCTGCGTTTTTTTCCAAAGTGCAAACCATATTTAACCCTTTCTCCTTATAAACTATAACAACTCTCTTATTTATAGCAACCAATCATATATTTAGTCACAAATTGATAGTACCACGACTAAAATATTTTGGCAATAGGATATCAGTCGCAAAATATAGACATATGAACTATTCGCAAAATAAACACTTTTAAAATGTTTCTAATAAAATTGACATTATAATATAATTATGCGATAAATATATTATAAATAGGAATTGAGATTAATGAGTATTGAAAAAGACTTAAAAGAATTAATAATAAATTCACTGGAGCTTGAAGATATTAAGCCGGAAGATATTAAGGATGATGAACCTTTATTTATTGACGGGCTTGGGCTCGACTCTATAGATGCATTAGAACTCGGTATGGCTTTAAAGAAAAAATATAATCTTGAAATGAGTTCTGATAAAGATGAAAATAAACAATATTTTTATTCGGTTAAAACACTTGCAGATTATATAAGGAGTAATACTGTTGGATAAAAAATTTACAAGAGAAGAAATTTTTAATAAATTATCCGACATTCTTGTTGATGATTTTGAAATCGACAAGGAATTAATTACGCCTGAGGCTAATCTTTTTGAAGATCTTGACCTTGATAGTATTGATGCAGTAGATTTGGCAGTGAAACTCCAATACTTTACCAATAAGAAAATATCTCCTGAAAACTTTAAGCAAATCCGTAATATTAATGATGTAGTAAATGCAATAGAAGAACTTATAAAATGAAATTTAAATTTCTAATGCCTCTATGCATTACCTTAACAGTAATTATACTATTTCATTACACCAAAATATTTGCTGTAAAATTATATCCTGTTGCAGTAAATTTTGTAATATGTACAGTATTTTGGAGTTCACTTTTTACCAAAGAAACAATTATACAAAAATTTGCAAAAGCCCTGGACGGAGAACTTAACGATTTTGGACTTGTTTATACGAAAAATTTAACATATATATGGTGCGTGTTCCTGTTAATCAATTTTTTAATCTCAGTCTGGACGATATTTTTAAATGAACATATATGGGCAATATACAACGGTTTTATCTCATATATTTTACTTGGTACTCTTTTTATAGTTGAATATACTATAAGAAGAATTTTAAAAAAGAAAAAAATATTATGATACTGGAAAAATTTTATACGAATAAATATGATAACGACATAGTAATAGAACGCGGCCATAACCAAGTTTCTATGAAAGAACTTAAAGAATATATCTGTGCAGTTAAAAAGACTTATTTAGAAAGCAATATTCAAAATGTGGTTATATGCTGCGATGACGGGTTTGATTTCATCGTTAACTTCTTTGCCTCAGTGTTTGCCCACAAAACAATTTATCTTATAACTGATAAGAACAGACTTAAAATGCTTAACTTTAATTATATATTGGCAAAAGAAAATATTGCCTCAGAATACGAAAAACTCAACAGTATTAATGATGTATTCGGTGAGATAAACCCTCAAGAAGTAAATATTAACTTTTTCACCTCCGGTTCATCAGGGAAACCGAAAAACGTTACCAAAAATTTAACAAATATGGATGAAGAAACTCATATCATATTAAATTTGTTTAAATTTATAAATAATTTAGTATTCTATTCTACAACAACAATGGCACACATGTTTGGCATTGTTTTTCAATTTATAATCCCATTTTCTGCCGGCTATGTAATTAATACCGACAGAATTGAGTACCCGGAACAAATAACAACTTCAAAACCTTATGTTCTTATTTCAACACCGTCTTTTTTAGAAAAAATGGCTAAATATAATATAAATTTTTCTTCGCCGCCATATATAATCTTTTCAGCTGGAGATAAATTAAATTCAAAAATAAAAAACTTCTTCAATAAAAATTCGCTTGTTGTTGATATATATGGAAGTACGGAAAGCGGAACCATCGCCTACAGAACTAATACCGAATATTTTAACATTTTAGAAAATGTAAGCGTTTCACAAAACAATAATAGCTGCCTGATTGTAAATTCTAATTTTTTTAATGGTAAAAATTTACAGATGGAAGATAAAGTAAGGCTGCTGTCTGATGAAAAATTTATACTTTTGGGCCGAAACGACAGAATTGTGAAGATTCGGGAAAAGCGTATCTCTCTTCCGGAAATCGAAAATATTTTAAACAAACATAAAGATGTCTGTGATGCATACTGTTTTAAATATGAAAACGACCTGGTCTGTGCAATAGTTACTGATAACAAAGAATTAAACAGTAAAGAACTTAAAACCTACCTTTCTGATTATTTGGAAATAACACCGAAAAGATGGCGTTTTTTAGACGAAATTCCCAAAACATCGAACGGAAAAATTAACAGAGAGAAACTAGAACACATCTTTGGATTAAATCTTTCCTATCCATTTATACTTCACAGAAAAAAAACTGAAGAATCGGTTGAATTAAAACTTCTGTTTAAAGGAAATTCTAACTTTTTTCGCGGCCATTTTGATGTTATGCCGGTATTGCCGGGAGTTGTACAGCTGTTTTATGCAAACTGGTTTGCAAATGACGTATTTAATATAAAGCTTCCGAATAAAGAGGCAAAACGAATAAAATACTCAAATATAATTAAACCGGATGAAGAGTTAATCCTAAAATTAACAAATAAAGATAATTCAGTAGAATTTACCTATTCGGGTGATGACAAAGTGTATTCATCAGGTATATTTGTAAAATAACGAAAGGAAGTTTATGATATTTCAGGCAGAAACACGAATAACCGTACAATTTTACGACCTTGATCCAATGAATGTTGTCTGGCATGGAAATTATATCAAATATCTTGAAACCGCCAGATGTGATTTATTAAATAAACTCGGATATGATTACGATGACATGAGAAAAGATGGCATCGCGTACCCGATTGCAACAATGGATTTAAAATTCATAAAACCTTGTTATTTTAATCAGGTTTTACGCATTGTTACTGTTCTTGAAGAAATTGAACCATGTATTATTATCAAATATACAATTTTTGATGATAAATCCGGAGAAAAACTTTTTAAAGCCAGAAGCATGCAAATTTGCATAAACAATACAACAAAAGAAAGTATTTACAGCGCACCTGATAATTTGAAAAAAAAGCTTTCTTGTTGTAAAGTTTAAATTATGAAAAAGGTTATTATTTTATTATTTGGAATTTTGATAATTTCGGTATCAGTGGCGGATGTTTGCACAGCAGACGATATTTTTTCACATAAAGTCCGGCCTAAAGATATTAGTATCCCAGAATTTAAAAATGCCTCCTGCCAATTTACCCAGGAAAAATATCTAAACAATTCAACAAATGTGTTAAAATCCGGCGGAGATTTTCAATTTTTTGCAAAAAAAGGCGTAATATTTAATACTCTTTATCCGGTTAAATATACAACCTCATACACTTCCGGACAAAATAAATATATTACTGATATAATTATATCAATTTCCAAAAAAGATTATTCCTACATTGAAAAAAATTTTGATATATATTTTCAAAAATACGGCAGTAAGTGGGAACTTGCTCTGAAGCCAAAGGCAAAAAGCCCGGCAGCGTCACACCTGAAAAATATAATTATATCGGGAAATACAGGAATTGATCAAATAAATATTAACACTCTGAATAACGGAAGTACTAAACTCAATTTTACACAATGCAGCTAAGGTATGAAAAACTTTCTTAGAATATTATTTTTAATAGTAATACTGTTTTTAGGCATTATAACGATAATCCGTCCGGCAAAAACCGAGACAAATATATTACGTGCAGTTTTTTCAAAAAATCAAAACAGCGATTTAATTGTCACGTTAAGCAACAAATATTCTTCCAAAATAAATATAATAATTGAGTGTAATGAAGCCGGAGATTGCGAAACAACAAATGAAAAAATTTTTGAAAACATAGATAAAAACATTTTTAAATCAGAATCAGCTGACATAAAACCAATTCTTGACGGCTACAAAAAATACAGCAGGAACCTGCTCTCTGACAATTCCAGAAAACTATTACTGAATAAGGATTACGAAACAATAAAACAACAAAGTTTTGAAAGACTTTTAAATCCGCTTGGAGTTTCTTTACTTCCTATAGAAGAGGATCCTTTTTTATTGTTCACGGATTATCTGATGAGCCTTGCGGACGGGCAAAATTACCAAACAAGCGGATTGTTAAACCATGATAATAAATTATACAAAATAATCCCGTTGACAGTTAATCAGGATCTTGCGCTTTCACCAACCGTTATAAACACAAAGATTAAAACACTGATTAATCTGCAAAAAACTCTAACATCGGCCAATGTTAAAATATATCTTACCGGAGCGCCCATACATTCATATTACGCAAGTTCAAAATCTATAATTGAAATCAATTTAATCTGTATCTTATCAACATTATTTATAATTGGTCTTTGTTATTTTTATTTCAGGAATTTAAAACTTCTAATCCCGGCAATGACAAGTCTGGCCCTTGGTATATTTACCGGTTACACTGTTGTTTCACAAGTTTTCGGATCAATACATGTTTTAACCTTTGTTTTTTCTACAACATTGATAGGTATATGCATTGATTACTCTTTGCACTTTTTTGTGGAAAAAAATTTAAGTAAAATTTTTAAAAGTTTAACAGTAAGCCTTTTAACAACTGTTTCAGCATTCTTTATTTTGTTATTCTCCGGATTGGAAATGCTCAAACAAATTTCTCTTTACACAATTACCGGCCTTGTAACTGTTTATCTTTTTGTAGTACTTTTTTATCCGGCCATATGCAAAAATTTGTTTAATGATTACGAAAAACATCTTTGCGTTAATATTCCAAACAAATTCAAACCTCTGATTATAACATTAATTATCCTGATAATTGCAGGTGGATTTTATAAAATCAAATTCAACGATGATATAAAAAACATGTATATCCCCTCCAAACAACTCTTACAGGCAGAAAATTTATTCAAAGAAATTACAGACTCAAATTATAAAACTTCATTTCTGGTTGTTGAAGGTAAAAATACGGAAGAAATATTGCAAAAAGAAGAAAAACTGGCAGAAAACCTGAATAATTATCAATCTTTATCAAAGTTTATACCATCGCATAAACGCCAGAAAGAAAATGAAACGCTCATAAACGACTTGTATAAAACATCCTTGAAAGATTATGCAGAATTTTTAACCCCTGCTCAGGTTACAAATCTCATTAACAAACAACCTCCTGAAGGTTTTTTGGAATATAATCCGGATACATATCTTTCAGAATTTATGGTTGATAAAAATAAGTCTGTTATAGTTTTATATGATGTTACATCTCCTGAGAATATTAAAAGTGAAGGAGTTGAATATATTGACTTACAGCGGGACATTTCATCAAAAATCAGAGAATGCCGTATACATTGCCTAAAATTAATATTGCCTATTCTTACGATTTTATTGATATTGCTTGGAATTATTTATAAAAGTATGGTTAAAGCATTAAAGATAACAGCACCATCTATGATAGCAGCCTGCTTTTCAATAGGTTTGGTCAGTTTGTGTAATCAGGAAATAAATATGTTTCACGTTATGGCAATATATTTGATAATGGGATTTGGTCTTGATTACTCAGTTTTCAGAGCCAGCGGGGGGAAAAACTCCTCAGGCGCGATTATTCTTTCCTGTGCAACAAGCGTATTTTCATTTGCGCTGCTTGCATTAACAAGTTTTAAATTAATCAGTTCGTTAGGATTTATTCTTGCAGCCGGGCTGCTGAGCTCATATATCTTAAGTCTTGTTTTAATACCTTCATCAGGATTAGCCGATAAAACTGAAACCATGTAGGAATCGTTCAACTTCAAACACAATTCCTGCTTAACTTCAGCCTGAATTTTAATCTTTGCCTCCATGTTTGTCCAAAACCTGTAAAAAAGTTCTTTACCGTCAGCATTTATCCCGTAATGGGCAAAAAGATCTTTAAAGTTTCTATCACGCATAAATTCAACATCAACACCCAAGGGCATACTATCAAATGCAGCCAGAACAATGTCGTTTGAGTGGGAAATATTAAAACATAAATCTGAATGTAGAAATTTAGGTTTGCCGTTTTCAGTAAAAACTTCCCGCTGCCTGATATCATAGTAAAAATTTGCAACATAATCAACGATATACCGCCCAAGCTGTGATTGAAGCTTTTTTCGTTCAATACGGCTTATCTTAGGTATTTTATAATTCCGCAGGTTTAAATAAAAAATCTTCATGGTATAATTTTAATATCAATATGGACAAAAAAGCAACTCAAATAAAATATAGAAGAACAAGAAAAAAATATCCCCGTCAGCTGGAAGCACTTACCAGAGCCCAGGAGATAATTTTTGCGCCGTTTACTTTTCAGGTAATTGCATCATTAATTGACTTTGGGGTATTGGAACTTTTGAATAGAAAACCATCTGATCTCGATGAAATAATATCGTCCTGCAAAATTTCAAGATATTGCGCCAAGACCCTTTTTGAAGCAGCAACTGTTGCAGGAATTACAGAGTGTAATGATAAAAAATTCTCTTTAACAGAACTTGGACGTACTTTTCTGGAAAATGAAATGACAAGAGCCAACTTCAATTTCATGAAAGATGTCTGTTACCTTGGAGCAAGCGAAATTGAAAAATCTTTTAAAACCGGAAAACCTGAAGGGTTAAAAAAATATTTAGGCGATTACCCGACAATTTATCCGGCATTGTCTAAATTACCTGAAAATGTTCAAAAAAGCTGGTATGCATTTGACCATTATTATTCTGATACTTGTTTTGAAGAAGTATTAAAAATTATTTTTAAAGATGATCCGAAAGAAATTTTTGATATAGGCGGCAATACCGGAAAATTTGAAAATGCTTGTCTTGCATACAACAAAGACTGTAAAATAACCCTTTTGGATTTACCTGAAAATCTTGAACGGGCAAAAAGTAATGTTCCATCGGAAAGATGCGGGTTTTACGGAATAAACGTTATTGCCCCGGATGCAAAATTCCCTGAAATGTCCGGAGCCGTTTTTATGAGTCAATTTTTAGATTGCTTTTCAGAAGAACAAATTATTTCTATACTTAGTAATATTGCAAAATATTCTGATGATAACATTCATATTTATATACTGGAACCTTTTATAGACAATCAAAATTTCAAAGGCGCAGAATACTCTTTAACACATATATCGCTATATTTTACCTGCATGGCTAACGGAAACAGTAAAATGTATACCGAAAAGGATATGAGAGAATTTATAGATAAAGCCGGACTTAAAGTCAAGGAAAAATATGCCATTGGAATACATGACTACACGCTTTTGGAGTGTATAAAAAATGAAGTGGTATGAAATAAAAGAACAAGCTGCCGGAACTAAAAGATTATTTGTGATGTTTTTTATACACAAAATTTTTGGGAAAAATGCAGTCAAATTTATTACTTTTTTTATAACGCTGTTCGTTTTTACAGGTGCCAAAGAGATACGTTCATATTCAAAAAAATATTTGGTAAAAGTTGGTCTTAAACCTTCACTAATTAATATATTCCGCCATTTTTTAAATTATTCATATACCTTAATAGACAGAATGGAAATTTTCTCAGGCAAATTTCCTCCTGAAAAAATAACATTTGCGGACAATAAAGACCGTGAACAGTGGCTGTCCGATCTTAAGCGAAAAAAAGGCGTATTTTTTATATGCAACCACGTGGGAAACATAGATGTTATGCGTGTATTTATGAGCACGAATATAAAAGATACCTGCAATGGCGTTTATGTTTTCATGTCAAAAGATCAGTGCAAAATCTTTAACGGATTTTTGAATAAAATAGCGAATGATGTACCTATGTATCCATACCCGATTGAAGACATTAACATAAATACTTCAATCGAAATGAAAGACAAATTAAATAAAGGCGGAATTATATATATGGCCGGAGATAGAGTTTCGGCAGGAAGCCTTAATTTTGAAGCAAAGTTCCTAAATAGCACAGTCGAATTCCCGCTTGGGGTTTTTAAATTCGCACAGATCATGGAAGTTCCTATATATTTTATAAGCGCCATTAAAGAAAAAAACGACCGCTATAAAATTTATCTTAAAAAATTCTATAACGAGGATAAAAAAGCCGCAAGCCTTGAAAAAATGAAATCAGAATTCATAGAATTTTTAGAAACAATGACAAAACTTGCTCCTTTACAATTCTATCATTTTTACGATTTATTTAAAGATTAAACTTAATAATAATTTCTTGTATTAAACAACCGCTTAATATGAAATTCAACTAAAGGATAATGAAAAAGAAACTTCTGCTGTTTACAATTTTATTTGTAACAATAGGAGGATAATTTTTATGAAAAAAATTTTTTATCTGCTGCTGTGCGTGTTAGTATTTAGCTTATTAAGTAATATAGTATTAGCAGATGAAAAGCAGGATGCCATTAAATTTTTCAAAAAATATGTTTCCTCTGCAAACAATTATGATCCGGAAATTATAAAAATGTACTCTCCGAATGCCAAAATTATTCGCCAGGTGATTAAGCCTGACGGAAGCCTTGTTGATATAGAAACAGATATAGATACATATATCAAGCAGTTAAAAATCGGTCAAAAAACAGCTAAAATCAGAAAATACAAAAATTCATATACAAATATTACATCAGAAAAGGTTGAAAACGGCTACAAAATTTCTTCTTTGCGGCAGCCGTCAGGAGAAAAATATAAGTTAAAAACTTATATGATTCTGGAAAAACAACCAGATGGCAAATGGTTAATAGTTGAAGAACTAATGCAAACTAAAGTCCAAACCTTTTTAAAATATGCAAAAACATAATTTTAGCGTTTGGGATTAGTTCCATCCGTGTTCTATTGTTCGACAGTATTCTCAAATTATATAAGTAAGCAAAAATTCTACAACAGAACAAATTGTAACATTTTACACTGTTTGATGGAAAAAAATTTTTTGTTTATATTTTAAAATGACTATATGGAAGAAAATAATGAAAAGAAAAACATATTTTCAACAATGAAAGGAGCTGAAACAAACTGGTTTTTGACTCCGCAGCAGTCAATATCCATCTCTAATCTTGCCACTAACCCGCGCAGATTAAATGATCTGGATTCAGCAATTCTGGAAGAAAAAGCCTACCTTAATGTAGAAGATGAGACCCTGAAGCTTGAATATAAAATTGAAGACAAAGAAAAGGTTCTTAAAGATTTAAATGAAAAAATTAAAATTGCTGACAATATCGGCAACCAGCAAGACTTGTTCAGCCTGAGAATAAAAAAACAACGTATAGAACAAGAATTAAGGGATTTATATAAACAATACGCAAAACAGGATCTTCCATCTAAAATATCAGACGGAATAAACCATGCAGTTTCAGGCGTTAATCAAAGAAAAATGCCTGTTATAAATGCTGTTAAAAAATTTATCAAACGCCAAATTCTTGCAAGGATTTCAAAACGATTTAAATCACTTGAAATACTTGGAGACTCTCTTGAAACATTAGCAACTATTAACAAAAATGTTGATGAGCTTATAAAGATGAAAACTCCATATGGAGAAACTGCTCAAAATTACGAACGATTGACAGAATACCTTTATAAAGCAAATAAAATTCGTGCACAAATAAATAAATCTATGAAAAAATAATTGCCGGCATGTACTATCTTGATAAACAGAAGAAGTTTTTCATGGTATAATCATTATATGAAAAAATCGGTTGTTTTGTTGTTAATTCTAATTGCTGCAACATTCCTGCCGGCAAAAGCCGTAACGGATGAGATAATAGAAGACTATATGGATATAGTATCAAATGACTGTATCTTAGGTGACTATGCCGATGCAGTAAAATATTTAGACAGAATAATTAAACTTCAGCCTGATAACCCTGAATTTCCAAAATTAAAAAACCTGCTTTATCAACTAGGAACAAAAAACCAAAAATCCTTTATAACAGGTTTTAATCCTAAATTGGATAAAGCCTTTGCCTATAAGCTTACAGGAGACAGGATTAATGAAGGAAACGCATTAAAAGAAGCACTAAAAGACGGGAACTTTTGGGTATACAGCTATCTTGGCGACTATTACCGCGAAAATAAAGAATACAAACAAGCAATAGATGCATATTTTCAAGCCTACCAAATGCAGCCGTCATTTACCCAGGCGCTGCTGGCAATTGCCATGTGTTATCTGGATTCGGGCATGTATGAACTGGTCAATGAACCAATAAAAAGATTTTTATACTATAACCAGCAGAATGATCTGGCGTACGCTATACGTGCAAAAGCTTACCTGATGCAGGGACAGCTTGTTGATGCAGAAACAGAAATTGTCACCGCACTTGCTCTAAATGAAGATATTGAATATAAATTAATACATGGAATTATCCTCTATAGAAGAGGAAACTATAAAAAGGCTATTGATCTTTTGACTGAAGTATCAAAAGAGGTTCAAACATCAGATGTATTCAAATATTTGGGGCTGAGTTACCTTGGACTTAAAGAATACAGCAACGCAATGCTTAATTTGGATAAAGCAATCATTCTATCTAATGATGATAAAGAATTAAATGCAAAGTATAATGAAACAAGAGAATTAATAAAAAATATAAATTCAAAACAACTTGAAAGTGAAGAGAGACCGGAAGTAAAAAATATTTATGAGTAAAAAAAGATCAAAGAAAAAAGAAAAAAGAAAAGAGTCAATGATATCACGAGCCCTAAGCGGGATGTTTACAATAATCCTTGCCGGCATAATGGTTTACGGACTTCAATGCTACAGTGCAAGCGATCTTAAATTTGCCCAGGTATCAGACGTACATTTTTCTACAAGAAACGTTAATACATCGTTCAAACTTACGGCAGAATCCCCTAAACTTCTTGATGATGTAGTTGCGCAGATAAACGAAACTCCGGATATAAACTTTGTTATGTTCACGGGCGATCTGATTGACAAACCTTTTGAGAAAGAGCTTACAGCAGTATTGCCCCATGTCGAAAAATTAAAATATCCGTGGTACTTTGTGTTCGGCAATCATGATCCTTGTGTCGGCGGTTTTTTAACAAAAAATCTCTATCTTGAGATTTTAAGATCTCATAACGAAAATTTCCAATTTACAAAACCGTACTATTCATTTACGCCAAGAAAAGGTTACAAAGTAATAGCACTGGATACAATAATTGATACAAGAATTACATCTAACGGAGAAATCAGCCATGAACAGCTAAAATGGCTGGATGAAGAGTTGAAAAATTCCCAAAAAGATGTTGTCCTGATATTTATGCACGTACCGATAATAGAACCGTTTCCGAGCGAAGGCCACAGACTGCTTAATGCCGGAGAGGTTCAGGCCTTAATTGAAAAATACAAAAATCCTATAGCCGTATTTCAAGGCCATTACCATGCAAACAAAATTACCCAGCGGAATAACGTTTTATACGTAAGCTCCCCGGCATTGGTCTCATATCCGAATGCGTTCAGGATAATTAATATAAAAAACAGCAGAAAAAAAGTTACAATAGATATTCAGCAAAAAAATACAAGAGAAACAAATATCAGAAACCTTGCCAAAATGATGGTATTTTCTTCAAGTCTGTATACGGGAGAAGAAAAAGACCAGAACGGAGTTTTTGAAATAAAAAAATAGCGAGGAATAATATGAGCGAATTTAAAATTAAATTTAGAGGTGTTAGAGGAAGTTACCCGGTTATTGGTAAAGATTTTTTGGAATACGGCGGGAATACCTCTTGCGTTGAAGTACATGCCGGGAAACACATTATAATACTTGATGCTGGCACCGGTCTCATAAATGTCGGAGATGAATTGGTTAAACAGTATATTATGTCGGGCGTAAAAACTGAAGAACGAACCCCGATTAAAGCTGTAGTTTTACTATCACATATACACCAGGATCACATCCAGGGATTTACATTTTTCAGACCGCTCCATATACGTTCAACGGTTTTAGATGTATACGGAAATGTTAATTATAATGAAAACCTTTCCGATGAACTGGCGACTCTTTTATTCGGCAAATCTTTTCCGCTTGACCTTGGAGACATCGCCGGAAACTTAAATATCCACAATATTAATGAAACAGAAGGAATTCTTTTAAGAGATAACCAGCCGCCAATAGTCAAGCGTATAGAACTTGAAACTGATATGGAAATAGAAAAAGATGATGTATTAATTACCTGCTACCGCTCTTACGCTCACCCTCAAGAAGGTGTAATTGTATACAAAATAACGTATAAGGGAAAAACTCTTGTATATGCAACAGATAAAGAAAGTTATGCCGGAGGAGATAGAAAACTTGTAAACTTTGCAAGAAATTGTGATTTAATAATACACGATGCTCAGTATACAACAGAAGATTATATGGATCCGTTTGTTCCCAAACAGGGTTATGGTCATTCAACTTTTGATATGGCTGTTGAGTGCAGAAAACAGCTAAAAGCAAAACAACTTGTATTTTTCCATTTTGACCCGTCTTACAACGACGAAAAACTTAACCAGATCAAAGAAGAGTACAAAAGTATTGATCCTGACTCAATACTTGCTTATGAAGGTTTGGAAATTGATCTTTTATAATTATATTAATAAAAGTCAGCGGAATTTAACAGGCGGATTTTCGGATGAAACAAATTATTGTAATAACTTTATTAGCAGTTGCAATTATGTTTTCGGGCTACAAAAAACCCGATGAATACGTAATTGAATCCGAGCAGAATGCGTACCTACACAACAATATGGGGCTTATCTATATGGAGGAACAGGCTTATTACCCTGCAACACAGGAGTTTAAAATAGCAATAAGCCTTGCACCCGATGTTCAGGCAAGCGCAGTGTTCTACAACAATTTAGGGGAATGCTACATGAAACTTGGAAGACCCGACCTTGCAAAAGATTGTTTTGAACGCGCATTACAACAATTTACCCTGAATTTTAAATATTATAAGAATCTTGCTGAATGCTATTATCAACTTGGTTATGCGGATGAGCAAATCCAAAAATCCTACAGTGACAGCAATCCTCTTGGAATGATTTTACGCGGCTTGCTGCTTGAACAAAAAGGGGATATTGTAAATGCAATAACAACGCTTGATGAATTTGCAGCAAAAGAGCCCGATCTTATGATAACAGAGGCCGTAAAATATTACATTAAGGGGCTTGTACGCAAAACTTATTAATCATGCGCCTGATTTTGAGGTTATCAGCTTTTAAACCTGTAAAATAATTAAAAGGCAGGCCTTATAATCAGCCTGCCCTAAATTTATTTGTAAAATCCGCTTATCCGATAACCGGAGCAACAAAAGTTCTTGTTGCAAGTTCTTTATCGTATGCAAACAATCCATGGGAATCGTTTCCGATAAGTTTCAATGTTGCAAGAACATTACCAACATTATCTTCTTCTTCAACCTGTTCTTTAATATACCAGTTCAAAAAGTTTAGCGCTGCCCGGTCTTTAACTTCTTCAGCCACATCAGCAACCTTATTTATTAAAGAAGTAACAAGTTCTTCATGTTTCAAAACATCTTCAAAAACTTCCAAAGGTGAATTCCATTCTGTTTTTGGAGCGTCAATAGCCTTTAAAGTAACCTTGCCGCCGCGGCTGTTTACGTAATCAAACATACCCATAGCATGAGCGTGTTCTTCCTGAACCTGAACATCCATCCAGTTTACAAATCCTTTAAGGTTTAATGTTTCAAAATATGCTTTCATTGAAAGATACAGATATTCCGAATACAATTCAGCGTTAATCTGGTCATTAAAAGCTTTTTCCATTTTTTCGTTTATCATCTTTTTCTCTCCTTTTACTAAATACATATAAAGTTTATCACGTAAAAATTTTTAGACAAAATTATCATTGTTTTGTAATATACAAAGTGCTTGCATAATTATGTATTTTTTCAAGCTCGTCATAGGAGGACTTTTCAATTATATATAAAATATTGTTTTTTTAACTCTTCCATAGAAGGCAAATCCGTATACTCAAATAACTTACTCGGGGCTACTTGTAACTTCTCGGAAATTTTTGCTATTAAAGCCGCTGAAGGAAAGCTGTTTCCGCTTTCAATAAAACTAATATGTTTCTGATCAACATCAAGCATCTCCGCAATTTGCATTTGCGTATAGCCCAAAGACTTTCTATATTTTTTTACATTTTTCCCAAAATATTATGAAAAAGATGAAAACGGCAACTTTGTCCTCGACGAAAACGGAAATAAACAGAAAAGTGAAGAAGCAAAAAACAGCTCAAACTTAGTTCGGAACAGGCTTTTATCGTATATGAAGACAATATTGGTCTGCCAGGATGAAAGCTGTGCCCAAACAGTAAGCGAATATTATCTTGACGGCTCAATAAAAAATCAGAACATAAAATCTTATCCGGTAGTATTAGCTGATGGTATAGGTATCTCCTCAATATTTGTAGCTACAGACGGAAAATGCAGCTTAAAATACGGCACATCAAAATTATTACAAAATGTATGCGGGGATATGTATGTTATGCTGAAACCCCAAATGGCATCTCGTACATACGGAAAAGACTTTTTCCGATTTCTTATAACAAAATACGGAATATTACCATCCGGCACACCACAAGAGACAGGAAATGACGGCAATATGAAAAACTGTTTGTCAAAAAAATCCTGGTCAGATTGTACCGGATGGGTTATCTACAAAGAAAATATGGATTATCTGCACTGTGACAACTTATCCTGGGACGGGCCCGACAAGTGCAGATAGTTATTAAATATTATTCAATCAAATCAACCAATCCGGTAGAATGATCAAGGTGACATTTTGCAATATATAGTTCTTTATTCTCAACTGCATTTCTAATTATTTTTGACTTTTCCATTAAAGTATCTTCTACCCATTTTGTATGCTGCTGAGCAAAGTAGTTGTGGCAGGTAACATCTTCTTCTTTATCAAGAACCGGATAAACACACTTAAGTATTGATTGAAAATCTTCAGTAAATTCAGGGTAATGATCTTTTGCATACTTCATAACCCCGCAGTCATCATGCCCCAAAAGAATTAATAGGGGAGTTTTAAGTTTTTTAACTGCATACTCAATGCTTTCAATAACGTTTGGGCCGGCAGTAATCCCTGCAACTCTTACAACAAACAACTCGCCAATCCCGCAGTCAAAGATAATTTCAGGTACAACCCTTGAATCTGAACAGCTCAAAACAACAGCATAAGGTTCCTGATGAAACGCATATTTTTTCAAATGCTCAAGAGACATATTATCAGCCGTCGGAGTGCCGTTTACAAAATTTCTGTTTCCCTTAAGAAGCTTTACTAACTCTTTTTCTGCTTTAGGAATAATATTTTCCGGGATATTAAATTCTTTCATATTCTCTCCTTTATATTAAATATACACATACAGACAACCGGAAAACATCCTCCGGAAGCATATTATCAAACCTCAATCCTGCAAAACTTCTCAACAGCTTTAACAAAACCGTCATGCATAACATCATCCGTAATATAATCGGCACAAGATTTCAATTCCGGAGTTCCGTTGCCCATTGCAACAGCAATACCGCCGGCCTTTAAAAGCTCAATGTCATTATTTTGATCACCAATCGTTAAAATCTCATCCTTTTTTATTCCCCACATGCGGCTTAAAAAATCCACAGCACAAGATTTTTTAGCCTCCATATTTGAAATTTCGCAAAAATAAGGAGTAGATTTAACAACATAAAGTTCAGGCATTTCTTTATTCAAATACTCAACCCAGCCTGTTACACGATCGGCATCATTAAAATCTATAGCCAGAATTTTATTAACATGCTTTATTTCAAGCTCGTCAAAATTACAAACCTTATATGGAATATATCTTTCCTTTGTATACCGTTTTACTGCGATATCGTCATTTTCAACATACAAAACATCATCCATATAAAGATTTATGTGAATATTATTTTCTTTTGCCCATTTAATAACCTCTTTAGCTCTGTTTACAGAAAGAGTTTTTTCATATAAAACTTTCCCATCCTCACCTTGTTCCTTAATCAAACCACCTTGATAAGAAACTATAGGGGTATCAATTCCAAGTTCTTTTGCAATCTTAAGTGTTGCATAATGCATTCTTCCGGTAACAAGAACAACCTTTATACCATTGCTGCTTAATTTTTTTATACAAGATTTAACAGCAGGGTTAAAAACAAAATCATACCTTAAAATAGTGCCGTCAATATCAGTTGCAATCATTTTTATCATAAATATAACCCTCTCATAACAGCACAAATTGTTTTGGCATCATTAATTTCACCATTTTTTATCATAGATACAAGATCAGAAATTTTAATCTCAAAAGCCTTTAAAACTTCACCCTCATCAGGATGTTCTCCGACAAAATGCAATTCCTCGGCTTTATAGAGATAAAGCTTTTCATCACAAAATCCCGGCGTTGTATGAATATATCCAAGAGAAGTCCATTTATCAGCCCTATACCCGGTTTCCTCTTCCAGCTCACGCTTGCAGGCAAAATCAGGATTTTCACCTTTTTCCAGCTTGCCTGCCGGAAGCTCCAAAACAGTTTTATTCACCGGATAACGAAACTGTTTAACTAACAAAACCGTTTCAGTATCTTTTAATGCCAAAATAACAACCCCTCCGGAATGCCTTACAACCTCCCGAAAAGACTTTCTGCCGGTAGATATTTCAACCTCATCACGTAAGACCTTTAAGATTTTACCATCATAAACACATTCCGATGTTAATGTTTTCTCCTGAAAATCCATAATTTAATTATACCACAAACACTAATTTTATAAATCTTGTTGAACACACGTTTCATTAAAGTCTTCCATTAAAGACCTTACCCTGCCCAGCAAAGAGACTTACAATGCTCTTATAATAGACTTAATATTTTCATCGGTAATCTTTAGCAGCGCAACTGTTTTTGCTGTATTATCAAGCGAATTAAGTTTTTTCAAAATTTCAGCTGTTTTTAAAATCAAAGTCTGGTTGCCGCACCTTAAAAGTTCCCGAACAGCATCAACATTATCTGTATAATCTAATGCCGTATAAACAAACGGGCTGTCCTCTCTCAATTCATTTACTATTAGCCCTTTTAAATCCTTCTTGTTAATACCGTTGAGAAGCTTTTTGATATCTTTAATCTCATCTTTAGTATTTTTATCTTCATCAAAAAGATATTCATCATTTTCTGTAAACGTGTTGAATTTATCTTCAGCATTTAGCAAAACAACCGCTGAAATGCTGTCAGCGGGTCTTGTAAGCAGATATTCAAAAACATTAAACAGCTCATAGTTTAACACCTCATATAACCCCAAAATTTCACCAAGACCGTTAATTATATTATTTAAAACAAGCATGCCGTCAATGTAGTTTGAAGAAATAAGTTCGGACAAATCAACCAAATAAGGAATATATCCCGCAATATTTTCAGCCATAGTTGAATTTTTCATTGCCGCAAGGATATTATTTAAAGCCTCCTTGTTTCCATAGATAACAAGAAATTTAACAGCAGATAACTTTTCAAATTCATCCTCACTGTCAAGTTTGTCAATTGCCGAATTATATGATTCTTCATCTTGCAAAATTCCAAGAGTTGCAGCACAATTTGCGTTTAACGATTCATTATCGGTATATGAGTTCGCTCTGAGCAAATCAATGGCAAGAGGATCCTGAATATATGAAAAAAACTTTGCACAATAACATTTTTCATCATCAGTACCATTTTCAAAAATATCAAGAATTTCATCAGTTAAATCTTCATCGGCAAAATTTGCCAGAACAGCAACAATCGCCTCATCATAAGATGGTGAATAGTATTTGAAAAAAGCTAACAAATTTCTGTAATTACTTTCGTTACACGCATTATAAATTCTCTGTGCAACATTCTGTTTTACAAAATCAAATAAAAAATTATCCTGCTTAACGAGTTCTGAAAACAACTCGACATCGCAATCATTCACCAAATGAGATGCAACCTGCTCATAGTCATTTTTATTTTTCCCGGTAAGTTTTTTTAATTGTTCATTCATAATAAAACCTGATTTATAAAGACAAAACCGTTAAGAATTAATACCCTGAGGCAAAAACATACTTAACGGTTTTTCAAAAACTTAATCTAAATAGAATACTGTAATAACTTTATGACCTTCCTCAGCATATTGAACAGCATTATGCAGAGTTTTACTAGTGTGAGACAGGAAACAAATTAACTGATCACATTCATCAATAATTTCTCTGTTGCAAACGCGGGAGGCGTCAGCTAAAGTCATCATCGCTCTGTCAGCGTGTTCAACAATATTAGGAACACCTATTAACTGATCCTGAACATCGCTAGGCTGCTGGCCGATTGTCTGAGGCAAAATAACACGTAATTTTTCAGGATTAGCTTTCATCGCACCGCGTATAGCCGCAGCATTAGTACCGGAAGATCCTCCTGATGTAATTATTGTATTCCCCTGCATTACAAGTGCAGTTGAAAGAGTTTCAATCATTTGCTGATGAGTAATAGGTAAATTCCGGCTGCCAATTATTGCAATTTTTTTTGCCGATTGTCTTAATGTTGCAAGTTCCTGGGCTAATTCATCAACGGTATGGGGAGAATCCGCTTTTACAATATCCATATCGTCCATCGGAACCATTATTGAAGGCTGGTTATCCTGACCGTTACTATCGTCGGAATTCATTAAAATATTAATTTCATTATCTACCATTTTTCCTACTTTCTCATTGCAATAATTATATTTTTCGATTATGCTGATTATAACACAAAACTTTAATTTTGGGAATAGGGTATATGGAAAATATATTGGAAAATCTTAATAAAGAACAGAAAGAAGCTGTTCAAACGACTAAAGGCCCCCTCTTAATCCTTGCCGGGGCAGGCAGCGGAAAAACAAAAGTACTTACCTCAAGGATAGCTTACCTCATACAAAACGGTGTAAGACCACGAAATATTTTAGCTGTAACGTTTACAAATAAAGCAGCAAAAGAAATGAAACAACGACTTGGAAGTATTTTGGGGGAAAATACCGTAAAATATATGTGGGTTGGAACATTTCACGGAATTTGCGGAAGAATTTTACGTGAAAATATTGATAATTATAATTTTCAATCAGGCAAAAAGTTAGATAAAAATTTTACTATTTATGACGACAATGATACAAATGCTGTTATAAAGCAGGCGATTAAAAAGTTAAATATTGATGATAAAGTATATCAGCCAAAACTTGTAAAAGCAGTAATTTCAAACGCTAAAAACAAAATGCAGGATGCATACACCTTTGCAACATTTGCACGTGACTTTAAATCCCAAAAAATTGCACAAATATATGAAGAATATGAAAATACACTAAACAACAATAATGCAATTGATTTTGACGATATGCTTATGTTAACGGTAAAACTTCTTGAACAAAATCCAAATGTAAGAAAAGAATACTATGAAAGATTCCAGCATATACTCGTCGATGAGTATCAGGATACAAACCTTGCGCAATACAAACTTGTAAATATGTTGTATACGAATGCCCAGGCAGAAGTTCCGGAAGAACGTTCTTTATGTGTAGTTGGCGATGTAGACCAGTCTATATACAGCTGGCGCGGGGCGGATTACACAATAATTATGAACTTCCAAAAAGATTTTAAAAATACTAAATTGATTAAACTTGAACAAAACTACCGTTCAACAGCCAATATTCTGAATGTTGCCAACGCAATCATTGAAAACAACACCGAACGTGTTGAAAAGGTTCTGTATTCAAACAAAGGCGAAGGAGAATTAATAGATTACTTTGAAGCCCAGGATGAATCTGATGAGGCAAACTTTATTGCAAGCAAAATAAAACAGGATAGCGGCGGAAATTATAATCAATACGCAATTCTTTACCGCACAAACTCCCAATCCCGTGCATTAGAAGAAGCTTGTATGGCAGCAGGTATTCCATACAGAATTTACGGCGGGTTAAAATTCTATGACCGTAAAGAAATAAAAGATATTATCGCATACCTTAAACTTATTTATAATACAGATGATTCCCAGAGTTTTAAAAGAATCATAAATGTTCCGAAACGCTCAATCGGGGACACAACGGTTAAAAGATTGCAAAACTTTGCAGATAAAGAAGATATAAGCTTGTTTGAAGCAGCAAAGCAGATTGAGGAGGATAACGAAATTCCGCCGCGAACACGCTCAAAAATAACTGATTTTGTTAATCTTATTTTAAAATTTAAAGACGCAAGCAAATCATATAACTTAAGAGAATTTGTAACTCTTGTTATTGAAAAAAGCGGATATCTTGCAGAATTACAACTGCAAAATACGCCGGAAAGCGAAGCAGATATTGAAAACCTTCAGGAACTTGTAAACGTTGCAGAAGAGTTTGTTCCAGAAGAGGATGACAACGTTCTTGGGGAATTTTTAACCCAGGTTTCATTGGTTTCTGATATTGACAGCATGGACAACATTGCAAATAATGTTACTCTAATGACGCTGCACGCAGCCAAAGGTCTGGAATTTCCTATTGTATTCTTAGCAGGAATGGATGAAGGCGTGTTTCCGCACCAGAGAACATTCAATGTACCATCCGAAATGGAAGAAGAACGGCGGCTTATGTATGTAGGAGTGACCCGTGCAGAGGAAAAACTCTATCTCACATCAGCAAAACGGCGTCAAATGTGGGGAGAATACAAGTACTATAATCCGTCAAGATTTATTGAAGAAATTCCAAGGCAATTACTGAACACAATAGGTTTTGAGGGCAGCACTGATAACTCTTCAACATTCAGAAACGCAGTATCTAAGGCCAAAACCGGTGATGCTGGCTATTCCTACTCAGCGGCCCGGTCAGACAGTTACGGTTATGTTAAACCTTCAACCGGATTCGGTAAAGGTTTTGTTGCACCACAAAAACGCTCGACAACTACAGTTCAGTCAAACAGAACTCCGGCAAGAACAATTATTGTTAAGTCGCAGGAAAATAAAAAACGTGATGAAGAAAAAATTAAAGAATTTTTCAAAGATAACGCGATAAAACGTATGCTGGAAGAAAAACGACGGCTTGATTTCCAAAAAGCCAATGAACAGGCCGAAAGAGAAAGAAAAATTCAGGGAATTGATGTGATGACTGACCTCTTCAATGTTGGAGAGAGAGTTTTCCACGACAAACTTGGTATAGGACATATTTTAGAAGTAATTCCGGTTGGCGAAAGCACTATGTATACAATAGATTTTGGCAAACAGGGCAAGAAAGCTATGGATGCTTCTTACGCAAAACTTAAAAAGTTTTAAAAAAGTTTAAAAAAATAAACCTAAGCAGTATAATAAACCTTCCGACGTAACAAAGTTCGGAAGGTTTATTTAAATTTTACTTACACTTATGTTTACCACTCCAGCTTAAGCCGTCGCATTTTAAATAATCCATATTCTCATTATATATCACCCAAGCAGTACAACCGTAACCGTTATAATCTTTTGCTGTATTGCGTAAGCAATAATCCTCAAATGAACGTCTATTGTCTCCATTTATTCCCATAGGACTTATCCTATTACTATATACTCTAAAATAAAATATATCTCGGCCGACAACATTAGGACGATTTGAGCCGTTAAGATCAACAGAGAAATCTACACAATGAGTATCCCCCTGGCAATTTAAGTTATTTACCCATCCTCCTGAAAAAATAGTGCCATCATTTAAAACTATACGGGGGATATAATCCCCTCTGGAAGTTGAAGATCCTAAGTAAAAATGTGGATATGTAGCACATCGGTCGTCGTCAGAATCAAGGCATGATGAAATTGTTTTCAAATATGGTTTCAAACGGCTCCAAAATAAATTTGCGCTGTTCTGAGCCAGATCTCCTACAACCATATCACCGGTGTCCGGATCTTCTTCAAGTTGTGACTCAGAAATCCCCCAATTATCAATAGTTCCAAGATCATTTAGAGCTTGCAGGTATGCCTGATTTAAAATACTATAAACCTTTTTTAAGCGTGTAACAGTTTCTTTAGCCTTATAATCATTTATCAAAGTCGGTAAAGTCATCGCAGCCACTACTCCGATTATGCCAAGGGTTATTAGAACTTCTGCAAGTGTAAATGCAACCTTGCGAGGCGAGTGGTAGTATGGTAAAAAGACCTCTGCAAGAGTAAATGCGGGGACTAAGTCCCCTCTTACATGACGCTGCGCTGTACGAGACGCAGAGGGTATATTGTTGATGTTTTCTGGCGACGGTATAATGTTTCGGTGGCAAGATCCTGAAACAAGTTCAGGATGACATAATTGCTTAGACAACCACCCAGTAGCGCTTTCTTTTTGCTTACTTTTTCTTTGTGCTAAAGAAAAAGTAAGTTCAGGATGACATTGTAAATTTTTTATTGATCTTTTTCCTATAAATCCCACACAGTTAAATGTAGGTTGGGGTTTCACCCCAACATAATATTTATTTACGTTTGATACAGAAAACTTTGATTTGGTGAAAAATTTGAAGAAAGGTATTTTTGACAAAAACCCTTGTCTCCCTTGAGGTTCGTTACCCCCCCCCCCCGTATGCCGTACTATACTTGACTTTCCCATATATTTACCTCCTTTTTCTTTTATTATACATTATTTTTCTTATTTTTCAAGTCCCTTTCTGAAATTTAAATTCCACGACTAATATCGCTTTCTTTTTTGCTTACTTTTTTCTTTGTGCTAAAGAAAAAAGTAAGTTCAGGAGACATGGAAAATTTTTTATCAACCTTTTCTCTATGCGGCTCACACTGCGACACGTTATAGTGACGTCCCAAGAAGTACCCGGGGGCCTCTGTTTATTTTGTTCCCGCTCAATGGATTATATATCTGTGTCCATTATTCTACTAAGCTAAAAAAATAAAGCAGCTCATAAGCCGTGTTCTGTTTCAAGATAATCATCTGTCTGGTATTGAAATTACTTTCAATCTCTAGCGATTTTCGGAAGTAGCGGACAACCTTAAAACCTTCCATTTAATCTTGCATCCGATTGGGGGTTGCCTGGCCGGTATTTCTCAATACCGCCGGTGACGCTCTTACCTCACCGTTGCACCATCGCCTGTGATTTAGATAAATCCATCGGCAGTCTACATTTCTGTGGTCCTATCCACCGGTTCACACCGTCCGGACTTTCTCCGGCAATCTGTCCTTGGATGCACGGACTTTCCTCACTTTTGTTAAAGCGCGATTATCCGGCTGCTTTATTTACTATAATTTTAACATAAACAAAAATATTTATTGTATTACTCTACATCCGTAATTTTACCACGGTTTTCTATCCGTAACTTCCAGGCCGCTTTCAGGTTATCAGCAACTCCCTGTTTTGAAAACCATCTTTGAACATACTTTTCATCAACACCTAAAGATCCGTTCATTTTTTCAAAATTATTTATATTATAAGTCCCTTCAGACATCCCAACAGAAATTGTTATATGAGGAATTTTTTCTTTAGCAACATCCATACTTAATTTCAAGTTATTATATCTTTCTGCCCTGAAATTAACCCGGTTATGAGCATCCGAATTTAATTCAATTATTAAGGCTCTTAGCTCTCCGGCTAATTCGTTTAATGTTTTTGCCATTTTTTAAAATTCCTTTTTTTTTTAATTATTTAAACTGTGAATAGGCGCCGGAATTCTTCCGCCACGGTTGACAAACACAAGAGAAGAAAGCGAATTAACCGGCATTATAGGAGCTTCTCCAAGAAGTCCGCCAAAATGTATTTTATCTCCGACACCTTTACCAATAGCCGGAATAATTCTGACTGCTGTTGTTTTTTTATTAATCATGCCAATAGCCATTTCATCTGCAATAATCCCTGCAATTGTAGAAGATGGAGTATCACCCGGAATGGCAACCATATCAATACCTACAGAACAAACACTTGTCATGGCTTCCAGTTTATCAAAGGTTAAATAGCCTTTTGCAGCGGCTTCAATCATGCCTGCATCTTCAGATACCGGAATAAATGCTCCTGATAATCCGCCAACGTGGGAAGAGGCCATTATACCACCTTTTTTAACCGCATCATTAAGCATTGCAAGTGCGGCTGTAGTACCGTGTGCTCCCGCATGCTCCAATCCCATTGCCTGAAATATTCCTGCAACGCTATCACCTTCGGCAGGGGTCGGCGCTAAAGATAAATCAATTACCCCAAAAGGAATATCCAGACGTTTAGCAAGTTTTCTACCCACAAGCTCTCCGGTAGAAGTAATTTTATATGCAATTTGCTTAATAGTTGCTGCAACTTCTGTTAAGTCTGCATTTTTAGGCAGCTGCTCAATAGCCGCGCGAACTACACCCGGGCCGGAAACACCAACATTTAAAGCGCATTCGGGTTCTCCAAAACCACAGTATGCTCCGGCCATAAAAGGATTATCGCTTGCAGAATTACAAAAACATACTAATTTTGCAGCCCCTATGCTGTCACGATCTTTAGTATATTCAGCAGTTTGTTTTATTATTTCCGCCATTTTTAAAACAGCGTCCATATTAATTCCTGCTTTTGATGTTGCAAGATTTATTGAGGAACATAGTCTTTCTGTCTTAGACAACGCCTCCGGAATACTCTCTATTAAAAGTTTATCCCCTCTAGTGCAACCTTTTTCAACAAGTGCAGAGTATCCGCCTATAAAATTAACACCAACTTCCTCTCCGGCTTTATCCAATGTTTCGGCTATTTTTACATAATCAGGACTGCTGCATGCTTCGCCTATCAGAGATATTGGCGTTACCGAAATCCTTTTATTAATTATTGGAATAGAATAATCATTCTCTAATTCATCTGCATATGCAACAAGATTCTTTGCATATTTAGTTATTTTACTATAAATTTTCTCACAAACCGCATTAACGTCTGTATCAATACAATCTCTTAAGCTCAATGCAAGCGTCACTGTTCTTATATCCAGGTTATGCAGTTTTATCATATTAATTGTTTCTAATATAAAATTTTCATTAATTTGCGCCAAAATTAAACCCGAACACTTCTGATAGGTTCTTCCCTTTCACTCTTAATTTTAATTCTACTCTTCTGCTTTTAGTAAGATCTTCTTTACCCTGGTCATTTAGAACCGGTTCTGAAAAAGATCTTCCCTCAACAACTACTATTTTCCTCAGCCGCGGGTCATAATTTTTATTGTATTTTGTTTTCAGCATATAATCCTGAACCGCATATGCTCGCTGAAGACTTAAAAACATATTTTTAGAAAACTGTTCATTAGGTGTTTTTGCATCCTTAAACATCTGTGAATCTGTATGACCCTGAATAATAATACTTTCAACATTATCGGCAATAACCGGATTGCTAAAAATAGTATTTATATATATAGGAACAAATTTATCAAGAAACTTTTTCCCTTTATCAGAAAGCGTATAACTTCCGACATCAAAAAGCTGAACATCTGATATTTTTACATTACCGGTTAAATTATCTACATCAACATCTATTTTTTCACGTTTAAAATTCTCTGCAAGTTCTTCAGACGCGGCAATCTGCTGCTGCTGAAGTTTTACATTCTCCTGGGTAAAACCGGTCATCGCAAGTATAAACAACGTCATAAAGATAATAGACAAACCTAATAATAAATCAGACATTGTTGTCCAAAATATATTATTGCTATCTTCTTCATTTATTCGCTTTTTTCTTCCGTAAATACCCAAATCTTTTCTCCGTTAGAACAAGTCATCAACATCATCTTCTTTAGTTGCTTTAACCGCTTCTTTCATTTTTTTATTCAAAAGATTCATCCCGAAAATAAGGTTCTCCAAATATGGAACAAGGTTGCTGGCAATACCTGAGTTCAGAGCAACTTTAAAGTTTTCAGGAAGTTCACCTATTAAATGTTGAAGAGAATTATTCTGAATTTTAGTTTCTTTAAGCAATTCCAGCAGGAATTTTTCAGAAGATATATTATCAAAAAGCCTTGCTATACTATCTTGGACAGCCAGTAATGGTTTCCGGCACAGATTATTATAAGCAAGTTTTTCAAAAATAATAAATAATAAAGATGAGCCGACCGCAATTACGGAAACAAGTGCCGCAACCTGCATTGATGCAATTAATCCGGATAATGACGCCAATGTATTTTGTTGTGATGAAAAGTCTATCTTTCCAAAAGCAATCGCAATATTTAAAAATGTAAATAAAGGCCCGCAGCCGGTTAAGATTGTCGATACAGATTGGATAAATTTATAATTAAATTTTGAAATTATTAAGGAGTCTTCATCAAAAAAGTATAAAGGATCAACCGTTGTTTGAATATTCTGAATTGTAGAAGACACCTCTTTATATGTTAAATGATTGTTCTGGCCTTTTAAAGCTATAGACTCCGAAAATACAAGTGTATTTTTAAACTCCATCCAGGAAGCCGCTACAAAAGGATTATGAGACATCCATTCATCTATCTCTTTAAAACGAAAATTTAAATCCGTTTTTTTAAAATTAGAAATAAAAGCATATAAAAATTTCAGATTTTTATTTATAAATAAATATTTATTTACGCAAAAAATTAACGACGCTATAAACAGTGTTAAAACTATTAAAATAGGTATATCAGTAAATATTTGCAACAACCAGCTCATATACAAATCTCCATTCTATGAAAAATTGTAACAAATTTTAATGTTATGGTCAAGTATGCAAATAGTTGACATCCAAGATGTTATTAAGAAATACTATTTTTTATTTTTCAACTTATACCATAAAGAATTTTCACGTTTAAGTTTTTCGGCATATTCAGCCTGGGAAATCGGCTGTCCGAACGGACGCAAATCTGATGGTTTCTGTCCGTTTTTATGAATTTCTTCTGCTTTTTTCAAATCTGAACGCTTTAGCTTGCGCACCATGTTATACTTGGATCTCTGGTCTGATGTGAGAATTTTTTTAAACTCTTTATCATACTTATTCGAAATCTTTTTTATACAATCTTTCGAGGCTTCAAGTTCTTTTTTAGCAGCTTTTAAAGTTTTTTTATCACAATTTTTGCTGCATTCGATATCTTTTACTTTTTTTCTTGCCAAGCAAAATTTTTGCAACTCAGGTTCCAATGCAGCATATCTTTTTACATCAATTTCATCTTTCTGCTTTACCTGGCACGGTGTAAGGTTTAAAGCATTATAAATAGTATTACGCTGCATTCTTATTTTTTGAATAAGCTGTGGAGAGTAATCTTCTTTAACTATGGCCGTTGAAGTAATTTCTGTTTCAACAGAAACTTCAGACTCTGCAAATACTGCCGGACAGCACATAAAAACACATAAACTAACCAACAATAAACTCTTTTTCATAGGCTCTCCTTATAATTTGTAAATCCATAGGTATATTATTTCATGATAATAATAAATTTTCAATAAAAATTATTTTGTGTTAAATTTAAACCATGGCAGAAATGGGTTTAAAAAATTACGCATATATCGGCGATGCTGTTTGGGAATTAAAAATTCGTTTAAAAACAACTACAATGACCAATAATGCACGCAACCTCCATAAGCTTACCACAGAAAAGGTAAAAGCCGCATACCAGGCAGAATGCCTAAAAAAAACAGAACCTTACCTGACAAATGAAGAAGCAGAAATTGCCAGACGCGGAAGGAATTTGCCTATTCCGGTCGGAAGGCGGCAGATCCAAACTGAATACCGCATGGCAACAGCATTTGAAACGCTTATAGGCTGGTGGTTCTTACATGACAAAAACCGCCTTGAAGAAATTTATCAATTACTTGGTGAAAGCGATTAATTATCACCTGAATTTATTTTACAGCCTCTGTTATTTAAAATACTGTATGAATGATACATATTTTTTACTGTAAGGAATTAGAATCTCTCCAGGGCAAAACATGTTTTATTAATGTTAGAAAAAAATAAAAAGGAATTTTCCACCGCCCGCAATGTAGGGAATCTTCCGATTTCCTACTAAAGGAAAATTTACAAAAAATTGTATTATGTCAGATCAATGGATTTGATATAATCTTTATAAGCCTCTTTTAACTTTAAAGGAGAAATTATTTTCACATCTTTGCCCCACTTAAAAAGATGCCAGATAATTTCACGTTCGCCGCTCGCCTGGAAAGTAACAACAACACTTCCGTCAGACTGTTTTTCAATCTTCTGTGTAGGATGAAAGTTATAACATAAAATATCTTCCGCAACGGCCGGAGAAAACACTAATTTTACATCATATATTTCGCCCTGAAAAACCCCAAATGAGCGTTTGGAGTAGCTTTCCAGGTCAAAATCTTCATTGTCAAAATATTCATTAGTAATTTTTAAATCTTTTATCTTATGCAATATGTAGTTGTATATTCCATCTCCTTTGGCCTCTTCTTTTGCGACAAGATACGTCTTTTCTCCGTAAATCAGCCCGAGTGGTTCTAACTTTCTCTGCTTATTGTGGTAGATTCCGGTTACAACACGTGAATCTCTGATTGCATCCCTGATTATGGTAAGTGTTTCAATATTAACATTGTAATTTGGCCTCTGGCGTATTGCAAAACCTTCTGTATGCAAAAGCATTTCGATTTCATCTTCCATTGTTGTATGGTGTTTGGAACTTAATGCTTTAATTTTTTCAATTGTTTTATTCAAATAGTTGACGGATTTTGCATTATCAAGCGCATCTTTTACCTGCTCTAAATTCGCAACTTCTTCCGGCGTAAAAGAGACAAGACGCCCGTAAGAACGGTTAGTAAATCCCCAATGCTTATAATCGTCCTCCGGAACTTCGATTTCTTCAATATCGGGAAAAATATTTAAAAGACTATCCCGCATTCTCTCTGCTGTTCTCCTTGAAACGTTATATCTTTCCATTATATCCGGTATTGTTACACCTATGACCCGCGAAAGCATAAACGTCATAAGATCCAGCATATCAGAAATTCTTGAATATCTTGGTTTTTCTTCCATAGCTCTCCTATATTTAAATTTTAGCACAAATTATAAAAAAAATTCCGGATATAACTCCGGAATATCGGACAGATTATTAAAATAAATTTGGGATTTTTAATCATGAGTTTTATAAAGAGTTTTTTGATAATTTATTACAATCTGAGCAACAATAAAAAGCGAGAACATATTCATATAGTTGTTATACCCGCTGAAACCAAGCCATAACATTATACCTAAGACAAATAGTATAAAAAAGTTATATCTTTTCCCAACACCCAAATCTCTGTTTCTGATTATTTTAAGATAATTCATTTTGTAAACTCTATTGAGAGGATCAAATTTTATTGCTCTGTTAAGCTGTTTTAATGAGTTTTCAGTATCCTTTTTGTATTTATATAAAAATAAAGCATAGTCATTATACAAAGAAGCATTATAAGGATTACAAACCAATGCCTTTTTATATTCATTTTCCATTTTTTGAATTTTGTTCATAACAACTCTCCTTTAAATTAACTTCTCTTTACAAAATAAGCATAGTAAATCATTGCGTCAAAAAAGGACGTAATGAAAATAAATTCAAATACGTCCGATTTTGTCATATATTATTTTGTTTAATTTTAAACGCCTATATCTCTCAGCCTTTTCCCTTCCATAAGGTTTTTCTCAATATTTTCAAGGGAAATACCCTTTGTTTCAGGAATTAATAAAATTGTGAGGAATATAAACAGAATATTTAAAGAAGTATAAATCCAGAAGGTTACAGCAATTCCAAACAGATTAATTAAAGTTAAGAAGGTTGAACCAATAATCATATTAACAATCCAGTTCGTAGTAGTGGAACACGCAACCCCAAAATCTCTGCTTTTTAAAGGCTGAATTTCGGAACAGAGAACCCATACAACCGGCCCGGCGCTCATTGCAAAACTTGCGATTGTAAATAGAGTCATTAATACCGCAACAATTGATATCCACAATGCGCTAAATCCTGCATTAATCATAAACAAACATACGCCAAGGAGGAATGTACCAAGAGCAATTCCGCCAAACCCTATTTTCAAAATAGGCTTACGACCGGACTTGTCAACTGTTTTCATTGCGATTAAAGTTGCAAGTACGTTTGTTAAACCGCATATAACAGTTGCAATCATTTGCTGTTCGGTATTAGCAAACCCTGCGTGTTTAAAGATTTGAGGTGCATAATATAATATTACGTTCATACCGGTAAATTGCTGCATTGCCTGAAGCAGCATGCCCAAATATACAGCGCGTCTTACATTTTTGTTTTCTTTAAATAAGCTCCAGCCCTCCTGCTTAACTTTCAAACTTTCATTAATTTCAGCAAGTTCGGCATCAGCTTTTGCATCCTCTGTGCTTAAAGAGCGCAAAATTTCCTTAGCTTTAGAAAAATTGCCTTTAGAAGCAAGCCATCTTGGGCTGTCCGGCAACCCGAAAACAGACACCAGAAGCAAAACAGCCGGAATACTTATAACACCAAGCATCATTCTCCAATGCCCGCCGTAACTAAAAGCTGTATCTGAAAGAAACGCAACCAGTATACCAATTGTAACCATCATCTGATACATTGATATAAGTTTGCCTCTATCCTCTTTCTCAGACATTTCGGAAAGATACAAAGGTGCAACATATGAAGCAATACCAACCGCAAACCCAAGCAGAACTCTTGAGATTATAAGAAATACTACATTAGGAGCAAAAGCAGATCCCAAAGAACCAAGCACAAATAAAACAGCTCCGCTCATTAAACTCTTTTTACGGCCAAGCTTAAAAGAAATCCATCCGGTTGAAATCGCCCCCAATGCAGCCCCAAGCATCATGGCGCTTACAACCCATTCCTGAAGCCGGCTTGAAAGATCAAAATGAGTAGTAATAAAAGGAAGCGCCCCTGATATTACACCAATATCAAGCCCAAACAACAGCCCGGCCATGCCGGCAGCAAATGAAATAAATATTTTCATCAATTTTGCCTTTTTAGCCCTGGCTGCATTAACAGCAATAGTTGCAGAATTTTCGACCATATAATATCTCCTCAAATAATATACATTTTATATTATTCCCATTTCTTTTTAAATTATATCAGACCTCTGATGAAAAAGAAAATGTTAAGAAAATAAGTTTCCATTATGCCTCTTTTAATTTTTAAGAAAAATGTTAAAATAGTAATAAAGGATTAAAAATGAGAGACATTTACAAAATTAAACAAGATTTAGCAGACGGAGTATTTGAACCGGTTTTTGAAAATCTTTACCGGGCCGACGGCCAATCTTCAATTATATATGCTCAAAGATACTTAAATCTAATAGAGCGGTATGAAAAAATATTTCCCAAAACAAAAGAAATTTCGCTATTTAGTGCCCCCGGAAGAACCGAAATAGGAGGAAATCATACAGACCACCAGCACGGATGTGTTCTGGCAGCAAGTATAAATCTTGATATAATAGCTGCGGCCTCTACAAACAACGAAAATGTTATAAGGGTTCAATCAGAAGGATTCCCGCCGGATGAGGTTAATCTTGATAATTTAGAAAAGAACCCGGAAGAATATAATCAGGCTAAGGCGCTAATCCGCGGAGTTGCTGCGGGGTTTAAAAAGCTTGGTTATGACATTAAAGGTTTCAATGCCTACACTTCTTCAAATGTCCTGAAAGGTTCCGGTTTATCCTCGTCTGCTGCATTTGAAGTGTTAATCGGGAATATTATTAACACGTTTTTTGCAGATAACAAAGTTTCGGCAGAAGAAATAGCAAAAATAGGCCAATACGCCGAAAATAATTTCTTTGGCAAACCATGCGGACTCATGGATCAAATGGCCTCATCTGTTGGAGGAATTATTACAATTGATTTTAAAGATACTGAAAATCCGGTTATAAAAAAGAATAATTTCAACTTTTCAGAAAAAGGATATTCTATATGCATAATTGACACAGGAGCGGATCATGCCGATTTAACAGATGAATATGCTTCAATACCTTATGAAATGAAACTTGTTGCAAAACAATTTGGCAAAGATTATTTAAGGGAAATAGAGAAGCAGGAATTTATTGAAAAAATTCCCGATATAAGACCCGTAACCGGAGACAGAGCTATATTAAGAGCCTTACACTATTTTGAAGAAACAGAACGTGCGCTTAAAGAGGCTGAAGCTTTAGAAAATAATAATTTAAAAGAATTCTTCAAATTGATACGCGAATCAGGAGAATCATCATATATGTATTTACAAAATGTCAATGTATGCGGTTCTTCAAAAAACCAGCCGGTCGGCCTTGCACTGGGATTATGTAACGAATTTTTAAAAGACACCGGAGCCTTCAGGGTTCACGGAGGAGGATTTGCCGGAACTGTTCAGGCTTTTGTTCCGACAAGTATGCTTTATGAGTTTAAAGAAAAAACAGAAAATATTCTGGGTAAAAATACATGCCATATTATATCCGTAAGACAGGCAGGCGGATATTGTCTTACCGAGGAGACGACAAATGATTAATTCTTCAATAAAAAAGCTTATTACATATGGAATTGAAAAAGGTTTTTTGGACAAAAGAGACGAAATTTATGCTATAAACCGGATACTTGAAATTTTAGGAATTACAGAATATGCAGAGCCTCAAGAGAAATTTGAAAATATTTCTTTAGAAGAAACCTTAAATGAGCTGCTGGATTATGCAGTACAAAAAAATCTTGTCGATAATAATATAATATCAAGAGATCTTTTTGATACAAAACTTATCTCAGCACTTTTGCCGATGCCGCATGAAGTTATAGATTGTTTCAAAAAGCTGTACAAAGTTTCCCCCAAAAAGGCAACGAGCTGGTTCTATAAATTTTCCAAAGATACAAATTACATCCGCAGCTACAGAATAGAAAAAGACATACACTGGACAACATCAACCAGATATGGAAGACTTGATTTAACCATAAACTTATCCAAACCCGAGAAAGATCCAAAAGCGATTGCGGCCGCAAAAAACGAACCGGCCGGGAACTATCCCGAATGTATGCTCTGTAAAGAAAATGAAGGATACGCCGGAAGATTAAACCATCCCGCAAGACAAAATCTCCGAATAATTCCTATAACAATAAATAAGGAAGACTGGTTCTTTCAATATTCACCTTACGTTTATTACAACGAACATTGTATAGCTTTTAATTCAAAACACATACCAATGGTGATAAACAGAGAAACATTTATTAAACTTTTTGAATTTATAAATATATTTCCACACTATTTCATTGGCTCAAATGCAGACCTGCCAATAGTGGGCGGCTCTATACTTGCACATGATCATTTTCAGGGAGGAAACTATGAATTTGCAATGGCCCGCGCAGATATAGAAAAACATTTCACCATAAAAAATTATGAAGACATTCAAGCCGGAATATTAAACTGGCCGATGTCAGTTATAAGAATACGAAATAGGGATTATTCAAAACTAATTGAGCTTGCGGAACATATTCTTAAAAAATGGAAATCATATACAGATGAAAGTGTATTTATATACTCCTCTACAAACGGCGAACAGCATAACACGATTACGCCGATTGCAAGAAAACGCGGAGATATCTATGAACTTGATCTTGTTTTAAGAAATAACATCAGAACAGAAGAACATCCGCTTGGGGTTTTTCATCCTCATGAAGAATTTCACCACATAAAAAAAGAAAATATCGGATTGATAGAAGTAATGGGACTTGCAGTTCTTCCGGCAAGGTTAAAAACCGAATTGGAGATGCTTGCCCGAAAAATTCTCAACGGTGAAGATTTGAGAGATAATGAATTGACCAAAAAACACGCTGACTGGGCCGAAAAATTTTTAACAGAATATGACGATATTTCAGAAGAAAATATTAATGAAATTATTCGTTATGAGGTCGGTCATGTTTTCGTAAAAATACTTGAATGCGCAGGAGTATTTAAGAGGGATAATGTCGGGGCAAGTGCTTTTGAAAAATTTATGAAAACTTTATAGACCTAACCGTTTTTTATTATGTTTTTGTTCTTTTTCGTTACAATTCATCCAACGTGAAATATGCTCAATTAATTCACCATCATGATATTGAACAGCATGTTCGGATTTGTGGTGAATATCTATTATATGGCAATGCATTGCCTGCTCTACTCCAATTAATGCAATATTATAGTCATACAAAGATAGGGCATATTCGTTCAGCGCCAGAACGTAATTTTCTCTTGCAATTTGGAAAGCAACATAATCTGTTTTTTTATTTTTATAATCCTCTTCAACTATTTTCAAATTTTTATATGACTGGCTCGCCTTTAATTGAGCAATAGGAATAGCCCTTTCTGATTTTTCAAGATTATTTAGCGCACGCTTCACTTCAAAATACAAGTCCTTTTTAAACAAACTAATTTCATTAGCAGCAACATTAACCTGGGCTTCAGCACCTTTTATACTATGGCGCAGGTTCATTAAATTTAAAGAAGAATTAAGTGAAACTCCAACCGAAAAACTATTATCAGACCTTGCAACATTTGTATTATTAAACCCATATCCGGCGTTTACCATTAAATCAGGAAAATACGTTTTTTTAATATAAACAAGAGATTGTTCCATAGCCCTCTGTGTTGAGAGAAGAACTTTCAAATCAGGACTATTATTGTACGCAATTTTTATTGCATCTGCAGGAGAAAACGGAAGTTGTTTAAATACAAAATCTTTTATCGCTGCATTCAGAATAAAATTATCATCATAATGAAATGTTTGAGTTTCAGCTATATTATAATCCGGCTGTGTATCAAGATACATTGAATTATTTAAGTCAATTTTGGCATTCTTAAAATTATTTTCAGCTTCAATAAGATTTATTTTGGCCTGACTTAGATTAAGCTCTGCATTTGTAACATCTGCCTGCCGGTTTTTATCATTTTTAGCCAGCTGTTCTGCCTGCTTTAAAATATCTTCATTCAACTCAACATTATGTCTAGCAACCCTTAAAAGTGAATTGCGTAAAAGCAGGTTATAATACTTTACCTTTACATCAAATAAAGTCCGGCACAAACTATCCATAAATTCATATTCGGCACCTATTTTATAAAATTCTTCCATCTTTATGTAAGCAGTTGTTTTGCCAAAATTGTAAACAAGTTTATTTATAGTCACTGCAACAGTAGGAAGTTCTTGATAGTGTGAGTGGTAATCTATGTTATTAGAATTATTCTCATTATAAAATCCAACTCCTGCTCCTATTACCGGAAAATATACCGATTTTGCAATCCCAACATTACTTTTTGCAATATCTAAATTATATTTAGCCTTTTTTATTACAGGACTATTATGAAAAGCTACTGAAACACAATCAATAACAGATAAAGTATCACCGTTTCTAACTACCCGGTCTTTAAAAAGATTTTCTTCTAGCTCTTCTGAATCGGTATTAACTTCTTGTATGGCAAAAGTTCTAACTCCGGTAAAAGATAATGAGAGCAACACAACTAAAAAAGTTAATAAAATTCTTTTAAAAACATAGCCCATATAATAATTATACAATAGTCTGTCAAGTTATTAATTTTTATGTCTTGCAAAAAATTTATTTTAAATATTCTGTATGCTATTAGCTTTTAAAAGACGGGAGCAGTCTTAACCCCGCTCCCGCCGCAAAATGTCTAATATATTTATTATCTAATCTGTACCGGCATTATCAAGCAAACAAAGTCTTCCTCCGAATTTGGTCTGAACACAGTTGCAGACAAGCTTGTATTAAGCCCGATGTTCACTTCATCACATTCCATATTCTTTAATGCCTCCAGCACATACTTATAATTAAATGCGATAACTAATTCTTCTCCTGAATAATTAATAGCAAGTTCTTCTTCTGATTTACCTGAATCAGGAGTATCTGCCATAAGCTTCAACTTATTTTCAGAAAATTCAAGCTTAACAATGCTTGTCTTTTCGTTAACCATAATTGCAACACGCTCAAGCGCTGAAATCATTTCTGCAACATTTACTACAGCAGTTTTCGGACTTTCATTAGGTATTAACTGATTGTATTTAGGGAATTGCCCCTCTAATAGTCTTGAAATTGTTGTTGTTTTTGATGATTTAATAATCATTTTGGTCTTTTCAGTATAAATTTTTATACTATCCTCATCTATAAATGAGCTCATTTTTATAAACTCATTTAAAGTTCTTGACGGAATTATAAGCTGGCGGGCTTTATTATCCTGATTTTTAATAACTTCTCTAACACGAGCCAATCTGTTTCCGTCCGTTGACGCAATTTCAAGAGTTTGTCCCGAAATATCACATACAATACCTGATAAAAGATTACTAGTCTCATAACTTGCCGCTGCAAAACCTGCTTGTTTAACAGCTTTTGTAAGCGGCTTAACTTCTATTTCAAAACACTCGTCTTCATTCATTTCTACATTTAAGACTTCCGGTGGAAATTCGTTTGCAGAAATACCTATTATATCAAACTTTGAATTTTGGCAAGTTATGTTTACAATAGAAGAATCATCAGCTTTATCAAATGTAATTAATTTATTTCCAAGCTTAGATACAATTTCATTTAAAGTTTTTGAAGGCAGTGTAATTTTTCCTTCCTCCTCAACCTGAGCATCAACTTCTGCAATAACAGTTAAATCAAGGTCTGTTGCCACAAGTTTTATGCTTGTTTTGTCTATTGTTTCAATTAAAATGTTTAGTAAAACCGGTTGTAATGCTCTTACGCTTGTTGCTCTTTCTACTATCTTAATTCCATTATAGAGATCTTCCTTTTTAATAACAAATTTCATATATCATACTCCTATCTTCCTATAATAAATTATTTTATTATAAAAGAAGTTCAAAGAAAAGAATTTGTTAAAATTTGTATTAAAATAAAAGACCTCTTATATAAAGGTCTTTTATTATTATTTAAGTTTCCGTTTATTCTTCATCAATTCCCGGGGCGTCACCTGTTACAACTTTGACATTTGTATAACGCCAATCTGTATCATAAGGATTTGTAACTTTTATTTCTCCAGGTCGTTCACCAGGTTGGAATGTTCCGTTATAACATTTTTCATTATCATCATCAATTTTATATCTTTCAACGATTTTTCCGCCTTTGTTTATGTCATAAACAGATGCATTCATATACATCCAGTCATTTTTATCTACAGGATTTGATACTCCGTTTTTAGGCACATATCTCATCATCAACAGTTTACCGTCACTGGTTAATGAATATTTGATTAAAGACGGATCGTCAAGCGGTGTACCTATTATAAACTGGCCGTCTTCATCACTCCAAGGGGAAGTTGTTGTTTTATATGCAACTTCATCATAGCTTGAAGATTTTTCTTCAAATAACTGTTTATTATAAGTTGGCCCGATTTCGTCAACCCATCTTATAGACAAAGGAATACGGCCATTTCCCAAATCAATATCATTTGCTTCAAAGAAATCTCTTATTGCATCAATTACCGGAGAGTCATATCCTTTAGGAACTTCAACAGTATCAACTTTTTCAATGATTTGTGTTATTGTGTCATGAACAATTGTATCTTTGTTATTAATAATTATAATTGTAGGAGGTTTATTTCCGCCACAGCTATCTTTTGACTCTGCATAAGCGTAAGCATCTGCATCTGCACTACATCCCTGCATTAAACCGCTTGCTGCAGGCATCATCAGAAGACCTACTATCATACCTTTCGTAGCAGCTCCCATTTTATTATTTGAAACATGGTTATTATAAGGATTTTCCCGTTTTTGGGAATCATCTTTTATAATATTGGCATCTTCTATATTATTTTTGTTTACTCTTGAGTATCTTCCTGTAAAAACCTGATTGTTCTGTATGGCACTTACCTGCATTTATATACCTCCTGATTGTACCTTTACAGTTTATTATAAAAAGAAACATATTTTTTGTTGCTAGTTTAGCGGAAAAATATGTTTCTTTTTTTTTAATTATCTTACTATTATTGGCTTTGAGGCATAAATTTTAACTTTATATAACTTAATAAATCTATGACTCAGCCAATTTTTCTCTTACTAATTTTTCGATTTCGTCTAAAATTTCAGGATTTGCCGCTAAAAATTCTTTTGCTTTATCGCGTCCCTGCCCCAGCTTTTCATCTTTAAAGCTAAACCAGGATCCGGCTTTATTTACAATATTAAGATTTACGGCAACATCAAGAATATTACCAATTTTGCATATTCCTTTTCCGAAAATTATGTCAAACTCAGCCGTTCTAAAAGGCGGCGCAACTTTGTTTTTCAAAACTCTTACGCGAACATGGTTACCTATTTCTTCACCATCGCCTTTAAGCCCTTCTGTTCTCTTAATCTCTAAACGGACGCTTGCATAGTATTTTAAAGCATTACCACCTGTTGTAGTTTCAGGATTACCATACATAACGCCGATTTTCATTCTCAATTGGTTAATAAAGATTACCGTGGTATTTGTTTTACCAATAATACCGGTTAATTTTCTAAGCGCCTTACTCATCAGCCTCGCTTGAAGTCCCATCTGCTGATCTTCCATAGAACCTTCAATTTCAGCCTTAGGAACTAGTGCCGCAACTGAATCTACAACTACAACATCGACTGCCCCTGATCTGACAAGTTCTTCTGTAATATCAAGAGCCTGTTCTCCGGTATCTGGCTGAGAAATAAGCAAATCATCTACCTGAACACCCAAATTTCTTGCATATTCCGGGTCAAGAGCGTGTTCTGCATCAACATAAGCTGCTATACCACCGCGTTTTTGGCATTCCGCAACAATATGCTGAGCAAGAGTTGTTTTTCCTGAACTTTCCGGCCCGTATACTTCAATAATCCTACCTCTTGGAACTCCTCCAATACCAAGAGCTATATCAAGCGCCAATGAACCGGTAGGGATAGCATCAACATTTACTGTTGCCTTATCGCCAAGTTTCATTATTGCGCCTTTACCGAAATCTTTTTCTATTTTTTCTATTGCAAGCTTTAAAGCTTTACTTCTTTCCTCAGAATTTGACGTCTGCGGAGCCTCTTTTTCCTTAACTGCCATTAACCGCTATTCCTCTTTATTCCCAAACATGCTGTTCTTTTTTTACGTAAAAACCTAAACCTACCGGTTTATAATTATTTAATCTGTTTCTTAGTTGATAAACTTCTTTGTTCAAGTCAACAATTTTTTGTCTTAATGTCTCATTATCCGTTTTACATCTGATTAATTCAACAACAACTTCATCCATTCCTTCAAGTTTTTCGTCAATAACTTTAGCAATTTTATCGCTTAGGGTATTTTCCATTGATTTTATTGAAGAAAGAATGTTTTGTACGGCTGAAGTGGCAGACGACGACGGAACTGATTTTTGTGTCATTATCGGGTTTGAAACTGCAACTTTTTTATTCTTCATTGCCTGAACTTTTCTAAGATTCTTAACTTCTTCATAAGAAAAATAAGTCAGACCTTTATTATCTTTTCTTGGTAAAATTGAAGCTTTTTTACAAAGTTCAACAATCTCTTTGTTGTCAGTATTCAATATTGCCCGAACTTCCTGTGGAGTTAAAGTTCTCTCTTTAATAGCTTGATTTGTCATAATTTAATAATCCCTCAAATTTTCCCAATTACATTGTATTTTATTAATAAAAAAAAAACAATTTTTTATGATTAATCTTGTAACATCACTTAATATTTTTATTAATACCGCCGAAAAATCAGGTAGTAACTATCATTTCACAGTTTTTACAATCAAATCTCAAAGAATATTTTTTACCTTTTTCGTCTACAAGAAACAAATTTTTTGAAGATTTACACATATTAAAAGCATATTTTAAACAGTGTTTTGTTCTCATAAGTTCCTTATCCGAAAAACTATTTCCGCATTCAACGGCACGTTCTAAAACCTTACAGCCACAGCGTTTATAGAAATTTTCAGCTTCCCGGTTAGAGATATTCTCATGATAGTCCGCGGTGTTTTTAACGTATTTTTCATAATGCAAAGGCGGCTGAATTTCAGGTTTATAAAAATATAGCCGTTTGTCTATTAGTGTATTTAAAATATCTCTTCTCAGCCTATTTATTTCAGAAACCGGCATAAACGGAACTTCTCCGTTTATTTTAATTTCTTTTACATAAAAGCAGCTTTCACCGGTTTTTGCCAGCTGTGAGATAAATGTTTCTTTCATTTTTTCAGGATTTTTTGCTTTTTCTTTAAACGGAATTTCTGTTTCTACAGACATAAAGTCCTCATCAACTGCTTTCAGGCATCCGTTACGATATTCAAACGTTACACCAAGTTTACGTGTTATTTTAGAAGATGACAATATCTTCTCATACTGAAAATCCAAATTCCTATATATTACAGTTCCTTGCGGAATACGTAATTTTTTATTAATAAATACTCTTTTATTTTCCTGAAATTTGTTTACAAGGCATCCGGAAAGTTCATCACCAACAAAGAAACTCAAGCCATCCTGGGAATTTATATTGACTTTGTTATCAAGCTCAAACCATCCGGAACCTGAAGAAATAACTTTTCCTAATTTTTCACCAAGCATTTTAGGTGTAAAAAAGTTAAAGCAGTTTTCCCGATTTTTGAGGAAATAACTAGTGAATCCTCTGTTAAAACTTTTATTTACATCGGGCTCAAAGTCTGAAAAAATTTTACCGGAAGATGTTTTTTCAGATATTTCATCAAGTTTTTGGCGGTAAAATGAAACAACATTTTTTACATAATTTTTATCTTTAAGCCGTCCTTCAATTTTAAAAGATTTAACACCGCATTTTACAAGTTCCTCAAGATAATTTGAAGCATTAAAATCTTTTAAAGAAAGCAGATGCTTATCTTTTGCTATGATATTTCCTTCATCATCAATAAGCGAATATTTTTTTCTGCAAGGCTGTGCGCATTCCCCTCTGTTAGCGGAGCGCCCACCGTTTGCATAACTAAGATAGCATTGACCGCTATAACTTACACACAGTGCTCCGTGAACAAAGGTTTCTATTTCGATATTCGTGTTTGCGCAAATTTCTTTTATTTGTTCCAAAGATAACTCTCTTGCTAATATTACACGAGAAATTCCTGTTTTTTCAAAGAATTTTACTTTGCTAAGCTCCCGATTATTGCACTGGGTGCTTGCGTGCAGTACTATCGGGGGAAGTTTATTTTCTATTGCAAGATTTATCAGCCCCATATCCTGAACTATTATTGCATCAACACCCATTTTATAGAGTTTATCTATTAATTCTTTAGCCTTATTTAATTCTTCATCTGTTAAAATAGTATTAATAGTCACATGAATTTTAACATTAAACTTATGGGCATAATCAACGAGCTTTTTTATATCTCCAAGGTTATTTGAAGCAGCATGTCTTGCGCCGAAAGAGGCCGCTCCTATGTAAACAGCATCTGCTCCGGCATTAATTGCAGCTATTCCTGTTTCAAGATCCCTTGCCGGGGCCAGAAGTTCTGTTTTTTTTCTTATTTCGCTCATATGAATTTTATATCAGAAAAAATCATCTAAATAAAGGATTAAAATAAAATCTTCACAAGTTAAAATAATAGTGGGTTAGGTATAAATTTTTGAGGGGTGGTAAAGGATGAAAACTAAATTATCTGAAAAATTTATTCAAAACTCCAATAATGAATTATCTGCATCTATTACTCAATCTTGGACCGAGCAAGCTTTAGAATGTTACGCAATTGGATGTGATTGTCAAAAATGCTCTCTTAGAAACGGTCAATATTCCTTTAAATGTCAAATGCCTAAAGTTATAGATATGTTAATTAATATAGTTGGTAAGCCTAAAATAAATATTGCATAGTAAACTCCTTTTTTCTTCTGTAGAAAACTCATGCTTTTCTGTAGAAAATTCATGAGTTTTCTACAGGATTATTTTTTTATGATTACTTTTAGTTTTATGTATTTTAAAAATGTATAAAATACATAAAGTTTTTTACAAATTATCTACAACCTTATAATCAGTTATAATCATAGTTTTCAGAGTTTTCTACAAATTTTGGCTGCTTATTATGATGGATTATTATTTTAATTTATTTATTAAATAAAATAATAAATAATTAAAATAAAAAAGAACTGCAAAGAAAAACCAAAATAAGAAGGTTTGATTTTGCAGTTCCTGAAAATTCTGTTTATATTTTTTATGTTAAACCCAATACCTTTTTATACCACGTAAACGTTTCCAATTCTAAACCATTGAAAGTTGTTTTCATGCATTGTTTTTTAAGATACTTTTCAAATTCATCATTAAATTTTGATTTAATTTTTTTAGGACTTGTCGCCTTAGTTAATGTTTCCATAGCACACTCCTTTTACACTAAATTTTCACACCATTAAGAAATTTTAAATATTATAACTCTTATTTTGTTTTTTTACTATTACCAAAAAGAATTAGTTTTTTAGTTTAATTAAAAATTAAAAAAAAGCCCTTCGAATTTGTCGAAAGGCTTTACATTTTCTACACTAACCATTTTTGAAGGGACTTAACATTTCCCCCTTCACATTGAGGAATCACTACAGTTTTATTTTATTAATTTAGCAAAATAACCATTATTATTTTATTTTCTCCATTATGTCAATGTTCTGTATTATTTTTATTGTTGTTGTTCACCTTCAAGTAAAGGGTTTCCAAGTATTGCGTGAATTTTGTTGAAAGAAGAATATATTGCGCTGTAATCCCAAGTTTGTAATAATCCTGTACGATCTATTTCTCCTTCAATTACTGCAATATGTTTTGCTATTTCGTTAGATTTACCTAATTTTTCAGCAGCTTTTTTCAGAGCATTAATAAATGTATATGCAAGCAGCCGTTTTGTTTTTGAATCTGTTTTGAATTCTCCGAAAATTGTTTCTAATATGCAGGTATCACCGGTACTCTTGTTATAATTGTTTTGTGACCACTGATCAAGAACTTCTATTACGTTCTTTTCGTTTATTTTTGCTACAGCTTCTTTTATCTTATATTCATTGCTGTTTGACCAGTCAATACCATTTGCTGCTTTATAGATTTCAGAACAGATTTCAAGCGCATCTTTTGCCGGTTTATCAACAACTTTTTGAGCTACATTGCAAACAAGTTCATATAATTTATTATACAACTCTACTTGTTCTTCCAGCGGTTTGTTTGCTTTTATTGCGGCTTCTAATTCTTTTGATTGTTTAGTGATTGCTTGTTTATCTTCTTCAGAGATATCATCTTTATTTTCTTTAAGCATCTTTTCATATGTTTTTGTTAATTCATCAAAATTATTTTTTACTGTAAGTTTTTGTTGAACAGTGTTAAGCAGCTCGATTAATTCATTATACATTTCTGTTAATTCTTCAACCGGTTTATTTTCGCTTATAGCTGTTTCTAGAGCCTGAATTTTTTCTGTTATGGTTTGTTTATCTTCCGGATGAAGATCTTTTTCTTTAAGCAGTTTATTTGCTTCTTTTTTTAATTCTTCATTATATTTATTTTTTAATTCTTCAACAGTCAGATCTTCTTCCTCTTCAATAGGATTAACCGGATTTCCTTCATTTCCGGGAGTTACCGGATTAACATCTTCTCCCGGTGTTACCGGATCAACATCTTCATTTGGATTTGTTTCTTCTTCTTCTTTTATGTATGCAGCAATTTTTTCTGCAATCTTTACGGCAGCTTCTTTTAATTTGAGAAGTTCTCCTTCCATTGCCTCTACTTCTTCTATTGCATCTGTTACTTTTTTGTTTGAAGAAGTTTCAGCCATGGTTTCCATTTTTTTCTTTAAATCTTCTGTTTGTTTTTTTATTTTTTCTAAACCTTTTTTATCTTCCGGTTTTAAACCTTCAGTTTCTAACAGCTTATCAATGCTGCTGATTAAGGCCGGAATATTTCTTTGCAGACTTCTATATTCAATTTTTAAGATTGTTCTGTTTGCTGAATTTTCGGCATTTGCAGCAATTTGAGCCATGTCGTTATTATATGTTGAATTCTCAAACATTTCAGACATTCTATAGTAAATATCAAGGCCCGGATTATAATTTGGATCCTGGTTCATTCTTTGTAATTGAATAACGTTTTCTAGAGGCATATCCGGATCATATGTGTTAAACTGTATATTTCCGCCAATATTTGAAGTCCATCCGTATGGGCCAAGACCGCGTTGAATCCAAGATTGTTCCTGCATAGCTCTTACATTATTATATGGAGTATTTCTATTTAAAGGAGGCATGTTTATTTCCGGTGAACAGAAATAATATGGTCTGTTAAAAAATAATGTATTAAAGAACCAAGTTGGCATTTTTTACTCCTTTTTATCCCCGTTATTTTTTCCTCGTACACTTATATAAACAATTTTTATTGTTAAAAATTGCTTTTATTTTTATCGATTGTTAAATTTTCTTAATACAACATTATTTAAATTAATTTAAATGTATTAAAAAAATATACAGCTCTATGGTATAATCTTCTTATGAATTATAAAGAACTAAACGATAAAGAGAGAAAATATTTTTCGCAGGACTTTTCGCATATGAACACTCTTATGAAACGTATACGAAATGCTCTTATACATAATGTTTCTGTAAAGGCGGGAAATCTTAATCTTGAGGGTATTTGGGATTTTAATCCTAAACTATCTTTTACATATATAACTCTTTTTCAGCCGGGCAAAAAGCCTTTGCGTTACGGCAGCAGGCGTAACTCTTTGGAGGAGACTGTAAATCGTGATTTAACAAAGATTCGGGAAAATAAAAGATTTTCGGAGTTTGATATTGCGGATCCGGAAAAGTGCAGGATTTTACTTGAATTTGTTATAGAAAAAAAACTAACCGATCTTAAGCATATTCAGTGCGAGAAAATGAATGAGGACAGGTTTGAAATAGGTATTAACGGTCTGGAGTTGAAGAATGTTTTTACTAATGAAGCAATTTTTTATATGCCGACAGATGCAATTGTAAACAGTCAGCTTTCATTAAATCAGGCGCTGATTTCAGTTATCAAAAAAACACCTATCGGCAAAATGACCAACAAAAATCCGGAAAGAATTAAATTACTTGCGGCGTCTGATGAATATGAGCTGTATATTTTGCGTACACGTGCATTTGTGACTTTTCATGATAACGTAATTCCTCTTTACCGCGGGAATGTTTTATATGACAGGTTTAGTTACGATGTTCTTTTAATGCAGTTTATAAAAACATCAGACTGGCTTGTAGAAAACATGTATGAAGACGGCCGTTTTTTGTATTATTATGACTGTGCTGAAGACAGCTTTAAGGATCATGAGCACCCGAATAGAAAACCTGATAACCTTTATTACAATGACTTGCGGCATTGCGGAGGGGCAATAACTCTTTTAAAAACTTATTTACAGACACATAATAACAAATATCTTGAGGCTGCAAGAAAGGCTATAGAGTTTACCGTATCAATATCTAAAGAGCATGATGTAAACGGTAACAGCGCTTATTTTGTTTATTACAATAATAAAGGCAAACTTGGCGGTACAGGGCTTGCGCTGATAATGATGATGCAATATAGGATTATTACCGGGGATAAGTCTTATGATAAGTATATAAAAGGTTTTGTCCGGCATCTTCTTAGCAGGATGTGTGAAAGCGGGGAATTTATGGGGTATTATATTCATCCTCAGTATCATAACGGTGAACCGCTTATTAAAATGAGCGATGAGGAAAGAAAAGCAACATTTTCTTTCTATTATCCGGGAGAAGCTCTACTTGGGCTTGCGCTGTTTTTGAATAACTTTAAAGAGGATACTGAGTTAAATAATCTTGTCCGGGAAAAGTCTAAAACTGCTCTTGACTGGATTGTGAATGAGCGCCCGAAGCTTTATTCGGATTTATTTACCGATTTACCTTCTGATGCCTGGCTTATGCAGGCTATAGACGAATTTTGCAATGATGAAGAGTTCAGAAAAACTGATTATATAAATTTTGTATACACAGATGCCCAAAGTATGATGGATAGAATGTATAAAGCTGATGAGACTCCTTATCTTGATTATGAAGGAGGTTTTTATTATAACTTCGGGGATCACTATTATCCTGACGGAGCCCGCTCAGAGGGTCTTGTGTCCGCTTATTACCTTGCCAAAAAATTAGGAAATAATGACTTTGCACAAAAGGTTTTAGAGGCGTGTAAACTTGCTGCAAAAAGCCAGTTCTCCCTATTCAACTCTGAAGAATATACCTTTTCTCATCAAAATCCTAAAAGGTCTGAAAACGGAATTCGGTTCAAGAATACACGTCAATGGGTCAGAGTTGATTCTGTTCAGCATGTTGCCTGCTTCTTTATAAGGCTGTATTGGACTGAAAATAAGCCTTTTTAATTCTTTTAATCTGAATTTTATACTTAAAAAACCTTAATATATAATAGAAAAAAGATTTATTGTAAGATAAAATTTTCCTATAAAGAGGGGTATTATGAGTGATATTCAAAAAAGGATTTTAATAGTTGATGACGACGACGAAATAAGAGAACTGCTGGAATTTGATGTTGCGCAAAGCGGATACTTTGTGGACTCAGCAAAAGATGGTCTTGAGGGTTTAAATAAAGCTTTAAATAATTCTTATGATTTAATTTTACTTGATGTAATGATGCCTAAAATGAACGGTTTTGATGTTTGTAAAAATATAAGACAGGCAAAACTTGCTATTCCTATTCTTATGCTTACGGCAAAAGGAACAATTGATGATAAAACAGAAGGTTTTGACTGCGGGGCAGATGATTATCTTGTAAAGCCTTTTGATATTCAAGAGGTCTTATTAAGAATAAGGGTTCTTTTGAGGAGAAATCAAATTGAGGAAAAGAATTCATTGTCCGATGAAATTCTGAGCGCCGGCGATATCAGGATTTTCCCGGAAACATTGGAATGTATTGTTGTGAATAAAAGAACAAAACTTACTCCAACAGAGTTTGAGATTTTATACAGCTTAATGCAGCATTTTAACAATCCTGTTACATTGGCAACATTGTTGGATGAAGTCTGGGGTTATGACAGCAATGAGGATGTCAGAATGTTAAGGGTTCATGTCGGCGGACTGCGTAATAAAATTGAACCTGATCCTAAAAAGCCTAAATATCTTCATACGGTAACAAATGTCGGTTATAAATTAACTCCTTTTGCGGAGAACTAGCTTATGCGCTTTTTTAAGTTTAAACGTCTTAAAATTGTAGAACAAATTGCGATTGTAGTTTGTATTGCCGTAATAATACCACTTTCAGTAAGCGGGTTTATTATTAACAACGTAAACCAGCAGGCAATCAGGTCTCAGCTGAGAGAATCTGCTGTTTTAATTGCAAATATGGTTTCTGATGAAATAGACTTCTTTTCAAATATTATAAATACAAGTCTTGAGCAGGTCTCATTTTCGTTAAACTATATACACGGCGACAGCGAAAGGCAAAAGTATTTAATTAATGTTGCCAAAAGTTTTGACAACTGTGAAAGGATGGAAATCGCTAAAACTAAGGAAGAATATGAGGCCATACATAATAAAAATAAAATTGATAAAAAAGCAACAATTTCAATAAGTCTGGACAATGGGGAATTGCTGGTTGCAACATATAGTTTAAGTGATTTAAGAGATGAGGTATTCCAGTCCTTAAAAGATGATGAACGCCAGATTTACGTAATGACAAATGACGGAGTTCTTATCGCCGCACACAATTATACGGATGAAGTTTTCAACAAAACCATGGCTCTGCTCCCTAAGGTTCAGAAAATAGATGTGCCGGTTATTTTCGGGGATGTAAAAAACCAGCCTATTGTATACGTTAAAAAGAAAAATCCGGCGATTACAATTATTGTTAATACAACAGAAAAAATTACGGAAAAAGCTATTAACAAAAACAGGGCTAAAATAGTCTGGTCTATACTTTTTGCAACAATAATAATAATTTTTATAGTAGCTCTATACACATATTATCTTTATATCAATATAAGACAGTTGTTTAAAGGAATAATAGCAATTTCAAAAGGAAATTATGAGCGTCAGATAAGACTTTTAACTACTGCTTTTACACCGCACGAAATAGTTTTTCTTGCTTTTGAGTTTAACAGAATGGCAGGAGAAATTCATAAATCCTATCTTCAATTAAAGCAAAATAATATTGAACTTAAGCAGTTAAACGAATTCAGGTCAAATCTTATTGACACGGTAAGTCATGAACTGAGAACTCCGCTAACAAGTATTCAAGGGTATACTTCAAGGTTAATGCGGCAGGACATTAAAATTGATGAAGAAACTAAGCAAAAATCCCTTCGTATTATAAAGGAGCAGTCTGAACGCTTAAAACGTCTGATAGAAGATCTTTTAACTATCCCGGATATTGAGGGAATGCGTTTGAGAACAAATGTTGAGTCGGTTTGGTTGCCTGAAGTTATGGAAACAGCAAAACTTCTTGTTAAAAATAAAGATAATAAAGAAATTATTATAAACATAGATGAAAGTTTTCCAAATGTTCAGGGTGATAAAAACAGACTTGAACAGGTTTTTGTTAACCTTATAGAAAACGCTGTAAAATACGCTTATCCTGATACAAAAATTTTCGTTGAGAGTGAAGTTGATGGTAATATTGCTAAAATATTTGTTAAAAATCAATGTGATGTAATTCCTCCAAAGAAGTTAAAAACATTGTTTGAAAAGTTTATAAGATTAGATGATAATACAACCAGAACAACGCGTGGCACCGGTCTTGGGCTGTTTATTGTAAAAGGTCTTATTGAGGCTATGGATGGGAAAATATCTCTTTCATCTGATGAAACTTACGGCTTTTGTGTTGAAGTTGATTTGAAACTTGCGGTCTCTGAGGTGTTGAACTCATGATGAAGTTTGCTATTAAGGAAGCTTTAAAGTCCGGAAATGATATTCCGGTTGGGGCTTTAATAGTCAAAGACGGAGTAATTATTTCATCTGCTTGTAATAAAAAAGAATGTACGAACGATGTTACAGGACACGCTGAAATCCTGGCAATTCGTCAGGCCGAAAAAGTTCTTGAAAATTGGCGTCTTGATGATTGTGAAATGTATGTAACTCTTGAACCTTGTCCAATGTGCGCCTGGGCAATTATTCAATCGCGAATAAACAAAGTCTTTTTTGGTAGTTATGATGTTAAATACGGAGCATTGGGTTCTAAAATAGACTTAAGAAATCTTCTAAATTCTTCATTATCTGTTTACGGCGGGATTATGGAGGCCGAATGTGACAATATATTATCTGAATATTTTGCCAAAATCAGAAATAAAATTTAAAGTTTATTGTTCACTTTTTCTTTTTGATAGCAGGCAAAAAGAAAAGTGGTGCCAGGGGCACTGCATTATAATTCTCCGCCGGCGGGATGAGACGGGAATCAACGTAGGTTGGGTTTTCAACCCAACAACAAGAACTATTTATCGCCTCGTAGAATTGCATTTACTCTGGCGGAAGTTTTTTTACCATCCTCCCCCTCGCCTCGCAAGGTCGCGTTTACTCTCGCTGAGGTCCTTATAACCCTAGGCATAATCGGAGTTGTTGCCGCGATGACATTACCGACTTTAATAAATAATTATCAGGCAAAAGAAACTGTTACACGACTAAAAAAGGTTTATAGTATAGTTAATCAGGCATATTTACAAGCTCAAAATGACCTTGGTACTATTGATAACTGGGGGATTTCAAATTCCTCACATGTTGTTGATCCTGATACCGGAGAAATAAATAATTCTGAGGAAACAGTCAAGAGTATGAACTTGTTTTGGAGTACTTTTGAGTCTTACTTAAAAACCTTAAAAAGATGTCTGGATTATGAAAATCAATGTAAGCCTTATGCAGTTTCTCAATTAGGTAGTAATAGTATTTCTACAATGCGCGAGCCAAAGTTAATTTTAAATGATGGAGCAATTTTTTCCGGTGGCTGGATTGATAATATAAATTGCAATAAAAATGAAATTTGCGGAAATTTTTCTGTAGATCTTAATGGGCTCAATCGTCCAAATATTGTTGGCCGTGATATATTTTATTTTTACATATATAAAAACAAAATACTGCCTATGGGGCAAACAGATGATACAAAATATTCATTTGATAATTATTGCTTGGCCAATACAGCAAAAAACTATAACGGTTACGGTTGTACGGCCTGGGTAATTTATAACGAGAATATGGACTATCTTAAGTGCGATGATCTTAGCTGGAGTGGTAAACATAAGTGTAAATAACATAAATAAAACTGATTGTAACAAAAACTTAATAAACCTTCCGGATATTTAAAGTTCGGAAGGTTTATTGTCGTATCAGGAATTGTTAAGGTTAGAGTACTAAGGAGAGTTCAGAATGTATAATTATATAATTTGGCCGGGGGCTTACAGTTTTAAAAATGAAATTGGTTTGTTCCTTAAATTTTTCAAAGATAAATTAATATTTATAATAAAAGAGATTGAAGAAACAGAAAAAGCTATTGAACAATAGACTTAGCTGTTTGATTAGGTATGAAAAAGATAATATATAAAAACTCTTAGTGTTAGAAAGAGTTTATATGTTATTATAACCGGCTATGAGCCGGTTTTTTTTTTTTAATAATTCTTTGACAAAACATCTAAATCGTGACAAAATAAGTTGTATGCATATAGATACAGAAAAAAAACTTGCAGCGGGATTATCTATAACATCAAATGCTGTAATAATTGCATTAAAGATTATTGCAGGAATTGTTTCAGGCAGTATAAGTATTATTTCCGAGGCAATTCACTCTCTGAGTGATTTTCTGGCGTCAGTCTTAACTTTTTTTGCCGTAATAAAATCTTCTGAACCGGCCGATAATGATCATCCGTTCGGTCACGGACGTTATGAAGATATGTCCGGTTTTATTGAAGGCGGTTTAATAATATTTGCGTCTTTATATATAATTTATCAATCATTAAAAAAACTGTTTTTAGGTTATGAGGTTGAAATTGAGAGCAATATTGGTATTATTGTAATGGGTTTTGCTGTTGTTGCCAACTTTTTAGTAAGTTCATATCTTTTTCACGTGGCAAAACGTTCAAATTCAGTTTCTTTATTTGCGGACGGCGAACACTTGAGAACGGATATTTATTCCTCTCTTGGTGTTTTGGCCGGTTTAGTTCTGATAAAGATTACCGGGATACATATTCTGGATCCGATTATTGCCATAGGTGTTGCGATATTTATTTTTAAAGCCGGATTTTCTATTTCTAAAACAACATTGAATAATTTGCTTGACGGATCTTTACCCAAGGAAGAACTGGATGAAATTGAAAGCATAATAAACAGCTATAAAACTAAAGGAATAACCGGCTATAAAAGCTTAAAGGCAAGAAGTGTTGGACCGTCTAAGGATATTGAACTTATTTTGCTGTTTCCGGCGCAGATGACGATTTGTGAGTGTCATAAAATTTGTGACGATATTGAAGACAGTATATGCGGAAAATTTGGAAAATGTGCAGTATCAATTCATGCAGAACCTGAGTGTACGGAACAAAACTGCAGTAAGAAATGTAAGAAGGTGTAAATATGTATAGAATAGGTACAGGATATGATATTCATAAGCTTATATCTGGACGAGATTTAGTTATCGGAGGAGTTAAAATAACTCATGAAAAAGGTCTTTTGGGGCATTCGGATGCAGATGTTCTAATTCATGCGATTATAGATTCTCTTCTTGGGGCATTGGCGCTTTCTGATATCGGTACATTATTTCCTGACACGGATCCTAAGTATAAAGATGCTGATAGTACTGTTCTTTTGGAACATGTTTATAATCTTGTAAAAGAAAAAGGTTATGAAATAGTAAATCTTGACAGTAACATAATTGCCCAGCAGCCTAAAATGATGCCGTATATTCCTAAAATGAAAGAAGTTTTGAGTAAGATTTTTGATATTGATATTGATAAAATTTCTGTTAAGGCAAAAACTAAAGAAAAACTTGATGCGGTTGGTCAGTGTATGGCAATAGAAGCGCATGCGTCAGTTTTATTAAAACATGTTTAATTATGCTAAAAATTTTTCTTGTAGTAATATTTAATTGAAAGGGGAAAAATTATGTATCACGTTTATACAGAAAAAGATTACTCAGAGTTTTCAAAAACTTTAATCGGAGAATTTACTGACATAGAAGAGGCAATGGAAACAGCCAGAAAAGCAATAGAAAATAAACCTGAACTTAGATATATTGTTGAAGAAACAGACGGGCATGTTAATAATTACGGAGAGCTGATAACGAATGTTATCGCTGAAAGTGACTAATATTTTATATTTTCATAATCTTTATGATATAATAGACTTATGAAATACAGAGAAAATGTAAGAAATTTTTGTATAATAGCTCATATTGACCATGGAAAATCTACCCTTGCAGACCGCTTGCTGGAAAAAACCGGCACGGTTGCTCAGCGTGATATGCAGAACCAGATAATGGATTCGATGGATATAGAACGTGAACGCGGTATTACAATTAAACTTAACACCGCAAGAATGCGTTATACTGCTAAAAACGGGAAACAGTATGAGCTTAATTTAATTGATACTCCCGGACATGTTGATTTTTCTTATGAGGTTTCAAGATCTCTTGCGGCTTGCGAAGGGGCATTACTTATTGTTGATGCAACACAGGGAGTTGAGGCGCAAACACTTGCGAATGTGTATCTTGCAGCAGAACAAAATCTCGAAATTATACCGGTTATCAATAAAATAGATTTGCCGTCTGCTGATGTTGAGAGAGTTAAGGCAGAAATAGAAGAAGTTTTGGGTATAGACGCCTCTCTTGCAATTCCGGTAAGCGCAAAAGCCGGTATAGGAATAGAAGAAGTTCTAGAAGCTATTGTAGATCTTATACCGCCGCCGGTTGATACTATTGATAAACCATTACGTGCACTTGTTTTTGATAGTGTTTACGATCAGTATCTTGGAACTTTGTGTTTCTTTAAAGTTGTAGACGGCAGTATAAAAGTCGGAGACCGGATTAAGTTTATGGCAACAGGCAAAGAGTTTGAGGTTGTTGAACTTGGGTATCAAACGCCTATGAGAGTATCTGTTCAGGAGCTTAAATGCGGAGATGTAGGCTTTTTTGCCGGTTCTATAAAAGAACTTACCAGATTTGTCGGTGATACTATTACTAATGCCGACAATCCGGCACCTGAACCTTTGCCGGGATATAAAGAAGCACTGCCGATGGTTTTTTCAGGTCTATATCCGGTTGATAACGATGATTATCAGGATTTAAAAGAGGCATTGGAAAAGTTAAAACTTAATGACAGCAGTATTACTTTTGAGCCGGAAACCTCATCTGCGTTAGGTTTTGGTTTTCGCTGCGGATTTTTGGGAATGCTCCATATGGAAATTGCCCAAGAGCGTCTGGAAAGGGAGTATGGACTTTCTATTGTTACAACGGCTCCTTCTGTTGTTTATAAGGTTTATAAAACAAACGGTGAAATGGTTGAAATCGATAACCCGGCAAATCTTCCTGGGCCTCAATACCGTGATTACATTGAAGAACCTTATGTAAAAGTTTCAATAATAACTCCAAATGATTATGTAGGAACTTTGATGGATTTGGCTCAGACAAAACGCGGAATTTTCAAAAACATGTCTTATATAGACAAAATTCGTGCGGATTTGGAGTATGAGATTCCTTTGTCAGAAGTTATAACAGATTTTTATGATCAGCTGAAATCCCGAACCAAGGGTTATGCAAGTATGGATTATGAATTTTGTGATTATAAGCGTTCAAAACTTGTAAAACTTGATATAATGCTTGCCGGCGAGGTAGTTGATGCGCTTTCGGTAATTTGTCATGAAGACAGTGCTTTTTATATTGGCCAAAAATTGACAACTAAGTTGAAAGAAATAATTCCGCGTCAGTTGTTTGAAGTACCTATTCAGGCTGCAATCGGCGGAAGGGTAATAGCAAGAACAAATATTAAAGCAATGCGTAAAAATGTTCTTGATAAATGTTATGGCGGCGATATTTCAAGAAAACGCAAACTTCTTGAAAAGCAGAAAAAAGGTAAAAAACGAATGAAATCAGTAGGCCGTGTGGAAGTTCCGCAGGAAGCCTTTATGGCTGTTTTGAGCCTTGAAGAAGACTAAACCAGGCTTAGATAATTGGAATGTTTTGTTTTAAGCTGTTTTAATCTTGTTTTCGCGTAATTGGCCTGACCGGGTTGAGGGTTATGCTGTAAAAACTTACGGTAATATCTTTGGGCCTCTGTTTGTTTTCCGGTTTTTTCTAGGCAGGCAGCTATTCCAAAGTAGGCTTGCGCATAATTCGGGACAATCTTGGTTAATTCGATTAATGTATTGCAGGCCTCATTGTATTTTTCAAGTTTCATTAACAGAGTAGACTTATGTTCATAGGCCTTTATATAATTTGGAGAATTTTCAATTAATTTTTCGTAAACCATTAATGCCATATCCTGCTCATCACAAAGTTCATGTGCAATCCCAAGCTGTAAAATTGCATTAGGATTATCAGGGTTAATTTGTATTGCCTGAACAAAATTTTTAATCGCTCCGCATGGTATTCCTTCTTTAAGATGGCAAATACCAAGTTCATAATAAGCTTCATAAAAATCCGGTTTTAGCTTAGCAGCCTGTTCAAAATTTTTGATAGCTTTCCCATAATTTTCAAGATATTTGTAGCATAAACCAAGGCCATAATAGGATGTTACATCCTGCCTGTCCAGCAAAATCGCATTTAAATATATAGAAATAGCTTCTTTGTATAATTTTTTCTCACGCAGCGTTTCTGCCTTGGATAAAAAATTTTTAACCATTTCTACTTTCGGCAGGGGAGTGTTGTATAACTGATTTTCAGTATTCTTATCCAAAACGACCTCTTTCACATTATTATTCTACTTTTTTTGCGTCTTATAAAGAACAATCTATCGGTTTATTACTTCCTCAATCATTGGATTTATTCTTTTACTTGTGTTATAAATTTGTTATGAATAAAGTATTAGTTTTGTTGGTTGTAATATGTAGTATCGTTGGCTGTGCATTTGCAGAGGATATAACTCTTGACGGGGTTACTCCTGAAAAAATAGAAATTCCTAAAACAGATGTACCATTGAAAAGTTCTCTTGTAATAAACGATGATTCATCTTTGCAGGAGATTATACAAAAGCAGAAAGAAAAGGATTTGCAGGATATAGAGGCTTTGTGGAAAGGTACGGTAGATAATAACCAGGTAATAGGTTTTGCCCTGAAAAAGCTTGCAACTCCGGAAAGCCAGCGGAGAATACATGCTTCTTTAATGTCCAAAACCTTGTCGGCTCTTGTTGCCGGAGCTTCTTTTGCTCCTGCGATGATGGGTGGGGATTATCTTGTACAGACGTCTGCATTTGCAGCTGGAAGATTAGCTCAAAATCTTATTAACAAAAAGAATATCCCGACAGAAATTCCGCTTACGGATACAGAAATGATTGAACTTGCCGGTTTGATTGAGAACCTTCAGGATAAAATAATTAATTCCTATTATAACTATAAAAGTTCTCTTTCCCAGCTAAAAGAAGTCAGATCAAAACTTTTGCTTTACAATAAGAATTTTTCGAAAGCAATGGATGAAGATGATTTGCTTGAGATAACGATTTCTTCATCTTTGTATGACAATATGGTCATGGAAGAGTTTTATTATCTTCAGCAGGCAAAAAAATATCATCTTGAATTGCAGCGACTGGCCGGTAAAAAGGTTGTTGACGGTCTAAATATGTATCAGTACAACTATAATACAGCATTGTTTAGGGGGCAGGGTCAGGCAAAATGAAAAAGATTTTAGCTGTAATATTTGTTTTAACTTTAATAACTCCCGCGTTTGGAGCTAATGTTACTCTGGACGATATTAATGACGCAAATATTAAAGATCCGTCATTTCGTGTAGGGTTAACTGATGATCCGGAAAAGAAGTTTGTTGAAATAAAGCAAAATATTAAGGAAGAAACGGTAAAGGCTGATTTAGATCAAATAGATTCGGGGGATCTTACATATGCAGATTTGAGCATTAAGCGCATGTCAAAAGAGATTTCAAAGGAGCTTGAACTTGAACAGGCTGATATGTATGAAGATTTAACTCTTTTATGGCAGGGAGCTGCTGCAAAGAGTGATACCATAAGTTTTGCGCTGTATAAACTTTCAAATCCTGATGAAGATAAGCCTAATGAAAAATCTATAAAAAAAGTTCTTCTTAATATTGCAAGTATGTCAACACTTGTTGGGGCCGGTATTGGAAATCCTATTATAGCAACCGGTTCAATGTTGGGAAGCAATATTTTCAGTATAATGTCTCAGGATACAAAAGCTCTTAACTATAAGTATACAAAAGTTACAGATGCGGATATGATTATTCTTATCAGAAAGATAGAAGACTTACAGCAGTTAACGGTTAATCTTTATAATGAATATATGACGGCCAAAAAAAGTCTGGAGATGATTGATGACATTGTAAAACAGCGGAAAAAGTATTATGAGGCAGCCCAAAATTTATCAAGGGAAATAGTTTTGGTTACAGACGCTTATTATAGAAGTGCACTGGATGAACAGACAAAAGCCAGGGCAACCTTTTATTCAAAACGCGCGGCATTAGAACAGTTTGTCGGTAGTGATGTTTTTAAGCAGTTTGAGGATAATCTGAAAAAGCGGGACAAAGAAAGTTAATGTATACAATAATTCCTTATGATGTTTATACCGGAGCAGAAAATATGCGTATTGACTGCGAACTTTTGGAAAACGCTATTCAAAACCAGTCTCCTGAACCGGTTTTCAGATTATACGGCTGGTCTCCGGCATGCGTTTCTGTCGGGCGAAATCAATCAGATTTATTTATAGATAAACAGCTGCTTGCAGAAGATGGGATTGATGTTGTAAGAAGGCTTACCGGCGGCCGGGCGCTTTTGCATGATGATGAGATTACATACAGCTTTATTTGTCCTGTTGAATATCTTAAATCAGGTGACAGCGTTATAAAATCCTATGCCGAAATTTCCCAAATTCTGATTGATAAATTTGCAAAAATAGGTATAAATCTTGATTTTGGCGGTACAAAAAAGGTAAATACAAAGTTTGACTATTGTATGCTGATTTCTACCGGTGCTGATCTTTGTTACGGTGGTAAAAAACTTATAGGTTCTGCTCAGTATCGTAAAAACGGTTACATTTTACAGCATGGGTCAATACTATATAAATATAATAAGCCGCTTATAGAAAAAATTTTCCATGAAAAAGTTGATAACAGTATTACTTCAATAAATGAAATTGATCCCTCTGTTACTAAAGAAGATATTATAAATTTGTTACAAAATGGATAGGTATTCTTTTTGTGATAAACTATTTGTATGTTATTAATAGGCGAAAATATTCATATAATTTCAAAAACAGTTAAAGAGGCTCTGCTTAAAAGAGATAGAGATTTCTTTACGGAGTTAATTAAACTTCAGGAAAATATGGATTTTATAGACCTGAATGTAGGCCCGGCAAAAGGTTCATTCCAAGGAGTTCTGCCGTGGCTTGTGCGGCTGGTTCAGGAAAATTCTTCTGCTGGAATATCCTTTGATACAACTAATTTTTCGGAAATGCAATCGGGTTTTGAAGTTTGTAGCAACTCATCGCATGCTTTTATAAACAGTACATCTAATGACCCTGAAAGGTTTGATAAACTATCTGATCTGGCTGTTGAAAAAGATAGTAATATTATTGCGCTTACAATGGACAAAACCGGGATACCGAAAACTTCAGATGGAAGGCTTGAGATTGCTTTTGACATGTATGAAAAGTTTTTGGAAAAAGGCATTGATACCGAAAAAATTTACTTTGACCCGCTGGTTTTACCTGTAACCGCTGATCAATCCCAGGCCCCGGAGGCGATTAATACAATAAAAATGATAAAAGAATCTTTTGATCCTCCGGTTAAAACATTAGTAGGTCTTTCTAATGTTTCAAACGGCTGTCCGGCAGAGTTACGTCCGCTGATAAACAGAGTATTTGCCGTAATGGCCTTTGGAGCCGGCCTCGACGCTGCTATAATTGATGCAAAAGATTTAGAACTTGTAAGAATTTTTAGAATGCTTGAATTAAATTCTCCTCAAAATAAAACAGATGAATTGTATATTGATATCGCCCGCATGGTTGAAAAACTTTCCGATTTAAGTGATATAGAATATAATAGTAATAGTGAGGAACAAACAATGATAATAAAGACTGTTGAAATACTTTCTAATCATAAGGTTTATTCACATAGCTTTACACAAATATAATTTTTTGTTATTATATTGTTAAAATAAGGAGTTAAAAAAATTAAAAAGCATATTTTTCTAACAGCACTTATATTGTCTTTGGCTGCATCTTATCCCGGATATGCTGCAATGACACCTGAGGCAAGTTCGCTTTATCAGGAGGCTTGTACTCTTGAATATCAGAGAGAGTTTACCCAAGCTGTCGCTAAAGTTTTGGAAGCAATTAAGCTGTCACCGGATGACGCTATGCTTTATACAAAACTTGCCGGTTTGTATACTGATATGGATGATTACGATAAAGCAATTGAAGCGTATGCTAAAGTTATTGAGCTCCGCCCGAACGATGCTTTTGTTTATATAAGTTTGGGCAGCATATATGAAACCCAGGGAAAATACACTGAAGCTCTTGGGGCATACGAAAATGCTTTAAAGATTTTTCCTGAATACAAATATAATTATTTGAATATTGCAAATGTGCAGTATCAAATGAAAGAATATAAGTCTGCTATAGAAAATTATAATTTGTTTTTAAATACCTATTCCCAGCATTGGGAAGCCAGAAAAAGCCTTGCTCAGGCATATCTGGCTGATAACAACCCGGAAAAAGCCGCTGAGGAATATGAAAATTTGTATGTAAACAACAACAATCATTTTGATGATTATGCAAATTACGGTATTGCGCTTTTTGAAATTAATAATTATGAAAAATCAGTAGAATTCTTGGAAAAAGCTGTAGAAAAAGATTCTTCTAATTTAACTGCCAAAGTTTGCCTTGCATTGGCATACCAGAATCTTGATAAAAATGATTTGGCGCTTGCGCAGTTTAACGATATTTTTAAACAGAACCCCAATTTGCATTCTTTGAGGTTTGATTACGGAAATCTTCTTGCTGATATGGGAAATAATACTATGGCTGTTTCCGAATATCAAAAGTATTCGCAATTCTATCCTAATGATGCCAGAGTTTATAAAAATTTAGGTCTGGTTTATCAGCGCCAGAAAGATTACAAGAATGCAATAGCTAATTACGAAAAGGCTATATCCATTGATACAAAGGATGTTAATATTAAAAAGGAATTAGCCGCATGCTATCATCTTGAAAAGGATTATGTAAATGCTCTTAAGTATTACGATGAAGTGCTTGTAGAAGAACCTGATAATGTAGATATTAAGATAAATAAGGCGATAGCTCTCCATGCTCTTGAACGTTATGAGGAGGCTATTGCTTTATATAATTCTATTCTTGAAGTAAAAGATAGCGAAATAGTTCAGCACAATTTAACTGACGCAATTATTGCCCAGGCTAAGCTTGATTTGCAGAAACAAAATTATTCAAATGCGACGGATTTGTTTATTAAAGCAATATCAAGAGGAACAAGCGACAGCTCTGCATATTTTGGGCTTGCTCAGGCATATCGTGCTTGTAAAATCAACGATAAAGCAACAGAGTATTATGAAAAAGCAATTTCTATGAGTCCGGATAATACTAAATATAGTGAAGAGTTTGCGGAATTTATAGCAGAAATAAATTCAAATACTTCTGTTGAAACTACCTCTTCAACCGGAGAAATTCAACCGGTAATTATAACACTTGATGATGGTGTTAAAGAAGAGACTAAAGCTGATACTGCAATAAACGAAAAGAATAAGGACTTAATTGCAGAAGGTGACGAAAATTATAAAAAGAAGAGTTATGATGAGGCTATTCAGAATTATAAAGATGCCTTGGCTATTAATCCTTCCGATGAAGTTACACTGCTAAAAATAGGTAATGTATATAAATTAAAAAATGATGATGCTAATGCAATTGAGTTTTACAAGAAGGCTATTTTTGTAAAACCTGAGTATGCAGACGGCTGGTTTAATCTGGGGCTTGTATACGCAAATCAGAAAGATGTAGCAAATAGTAAACAGTGTTTTGAAAAAGCTATCGGAATAGATTCTGAATATGCATATGCATATTATGCACTCGGTATTGCTTATGAAACTGAAAAAAATAAAGAAGAAGCAATAAAAAATTATGAATTATTCCTAAAATATAATAAGGATCAGTCTGCTGTTTCGGCTGTTGAAGACCGGATTAAGAGTTTGAAAAAATAATGAAGAAGCTTTTTTTATACTTATTTTTATTCATACTGGCAGTAACAACATCCGGCTGCAGCGAAAAGGCAAGTATTGTTTTTAATGAACGTCCTATTACAAAAGAGAATGTTTTTGATTTTTCAAGCGTGTTTATTCCCGGCTCAAGAATATATTATTTGGTAATAATGCCGGAAGTTCAGCAGTCGAGAATACTGAATATTCAAATTATTAAAAAGGGAGATGTTGAATATCTTGGTTACAGCCTTTACATGTCGCGCAGGATACGGTTGAAAGATGAAGAGACAAAGTATTACACGGATTATTTTGTTTTAAATGAGCGTGGTGCATATATTATGAAGGTGTATTCTGCTGATAAGCCTAAAACACCTCTTACCCAGGCGGAATTTTATGTTAAATAGTTTTTAGCTCAAACAAAATTTCCCGCGTAAATTTTTATGTGTCTTGTAAAGCTGTAGTATGAACTTGTTTGGGGTTGATATTATAACGCGGACATAATTTAACAAAATTTTTTTGCCGTTTGGAAGAGAGATTGCATATTGGGCGGCTCAATAAAATATTTTTACAAGTATTGGTAAGCGTGTCCCGCTTATTCTTTTACACTTTTAAATTTTTCTTTTGGAATTGAAAAAGTGAATTTTATAATATTGTCATCAATTAATTCGGCATTGATAGCTCCGTTATGCGCCTCGATAACTTTCTTTGCAACATACAAACCTAGTCCTGAATTTACACATTTTGAGCTTTTGGAAAATGAAACGAATTTGTCAAAAATATCGTTAATATTGTCGGGAATATTACCCTTAATTCTGTTTTTTATTGAAACTATAAAACAGCTGCTATTTTCGGAAAGCTCAAGATCAATGCTTGAGTTCCGCGGTGCATACTCTGTTGAGTTTGAAAGTAAATTATTCAGCACTCTTTTTATTTCAATGCAGTCAATCAGAACTTTAGAATCCTTTGTTTTATTTGCAAAAGTTATATTTTGCTGTTTTTCAGCAACAATGTATTTTATTTCCGTGATACTTTCTTCAATAATATTTTTTAAAGAACAGTGAGTTTTATTTAAAGCTGCAAAATTATTTTCGAATTTGTATTTATATAAAATATTGTTGACAAGATTTTTCATATACTTGGCTGCTTGCAATAAGTCAGAAATAATTTCATTATTAAAATTACTGTTTTCAGAATGCGCGGTGTTATTCAGCAGTATTTCCAACGCTCTTATCTCTGCATTAACCGGAGATTTTAAATCATGGGCAACCATTGCCACAAATGAATCCTGGGTTTTATTCATTGCGTCGCGCAGCTGTTTTGTTTTAAGCATGTTAAGAACCTGAGATCTTACGACGTTTATGTCAAAAGGTTTGTCAATATACGCACATGAACCTAAATCGAATCCGGCAATTTTTGTCTCTGCATCTGAAAATGCTGATATGAACATAAATAAAGCATCTTTGTTTAAACTACTCTTCTTAATTTCTTTTGCCAATTCAAAACCTGACATCTCGGGCATCATAACATCAAGCAGAAATAAATCAAAAGAATTGTGTTTTATCATTTCCAATGCTTCTAAAGGTTTGGTAAATGTGTGAATATTTAATCCTGCATTAGATATTGTTTCTACTAAGAGTTCCACATTAAGTTCATTATCGTCAACAATCATAACATTTAACCCCTTTAAGCAGTTGTACATATCGCAGGAATATTTGCTATCATTAATTTCAGAAGAATTTTTCTTGAAAAAATCTCTTATAACCTTTATATCAAACGGGTAAGGTAATACATTTTTAACACCGTAACCATTTGCCTGAATAATATTTTTTCTGGATATTTCTTTTGCAGTAAGCCAGAATTCAATATTGGGGAATTTTTGGATGAACTTTTTAAGCGGATTTAAATCGTGGAAATTTGTTTTAATAATACAAAGTTTTTTACTCGGAAGATCTTTTATTTTGTAGATATCTTTAATATTTTCTACATAAGCTACCTTCTTATTAGACTCATTATTAATAAGTTTTTGCATAATACAACTATTTTATATCTATAATAATTATATACAATTACCCTATCAGGTATATTTTTAATGAGTATTTTTTAAAAGATTAATAGCATGTTCTAAAGAGACCTTAAGTTCCGACAATTGAGTATCAATATTGTTTGGACTGTAAACCGTTCCGGTGTCAGAGTAAGCTAAATACTTTTTATATTTTTCGGCTTCAGTCCTCAGCTGCGAAACGGCTTTTGCTCTTTCGCTTAACTCGATAATTTTTTCATAAGAAATATAGCTGCTTTCCGGTCTGTCCGCATATTTTTGTTTGAAATGGTCCGTATTAATATTAAGAAAATAAACCCTTGCAGCAAATCTTTGAACATTTTCCCCGTTTTCTATAGAGTCGAATATTTGTTCCAGCATATCAATAAATTCTTGTAAATCAGCTATATACGGGGAAGTGCTGTCTTTTTTCAAAATAATATTGACAAAAGCCGGGTCATCTCTTGGTATTGGTTTTATAGAATTTTCCGAATGAAAGGTTGATGTTTTATCAAATATCGGTGTGGAGATTCCGGATTCACTTGGTTTATACTCTTTTGTTAGATCCGGAAGCGTTCCGACATAACCTCTGGAGGTATCAGCGTCTACTTTGTCTTTTTTGAAAAAGGCTCCCAGACAGCTTGACGGGGTTAAGATACATATTAGCATTATGACACATAGCTTTTTCATACCTTAATTATAATGTTTTATTTCTTAAAATCATCGTTTAAGTAAATTAGTTTATTAAAATTTGTTAAATTTTCATTAAATAATAAAAGATTCCTCTAAAAAAAGCCGTTATATATGTAAAATAGGTAAAGAGGTTTTCCGCAAATGAGTATTGTAATTGATACCGATCTTATATCATTAATGCAGCGTCTGAATATTTCCCAGACAAAAATGCGTGAACAATACGCAACTATGTCTTTAGAAGAAATAGTGGAAGCAGAGGCTGAGGCGGGGAACCAGGAGGCGGTTGAATTTGCTAAGGAATTATTTAAATCCCCAAGCATGCTTGTTAAAATTTTTAAACTGGCTGATTCAGAAAATAAGCTTGAACTCTTGCGTGAAATGAGTTCTGACCAGTTAAAAGATTTTTTACCGTTGATGGAAGAAGAGGATATAAATCAGGGATTATACTATTTTGATATGAATAAACTTCTGCAAATGCTGGAGGAAATACCTTCCGAACAGCTTGTAAATACTGTTTTTGAAATGTTTACTGAAGAAGCGGTTATAAATTATCTTCCTGAGGAGGAGCTGAATAAATTTCTTGATAGTACTGATTTAAAGAAGAACCAAATATTAAAACACCTTAAAGACATCCCTCAGGAGTATCTTGCGCAGATGTATGAGGCTGTGAGCGGAAAAAATTCAGAAGAATTAAATTCTATTCAATTAGTCGATAAAATAGATGAACTTAATCCTCTGCAATTCAAAGACGCCCTGAATGCTATGCTGCCCGTGGCTAAGGAACAGTTAACTCTTGGAATTGCCAATGAACACAAGGAATTATACCAAAATTTTGATGCCCATGCTTACACTAATATGATTCATACTTATAAATTTCAGCCGGAACTGGTTAAGGCTATGGCTGTAATAGAGCCTGATGAAAAGATTAAGATGCTGGAAGAACTTCCTGATGACTTACTTTCCATTGTAATAACACAGATTGATGCGGAAGTTTTTGCAGAGCAGCTAATAAAGAAAAATCCTGAATTAATTGCGCAAATTATAATGAAATAACGTTATAAGCAAAATCAACGGCCTTTTGAGTAAAGAGGAATTTCATAATTTTTCTTGGGATAAAACGGTTTAACAGAACTTTTTTCACAACAATACGACCTTTGAAGTATACAGATACATACATTAATCCAACGGGTTTTTCAGAAGTTCCTCCGGTAGGCCCTGCAATTCCTGTCGTGCATATTGCCAAATCACAATTGGTTCTTTTCCGGAGTCCTTCTGCCATTGCGTATGCGCATTCAGAACTTACGGCTCCATATTGGTCTAAGATTTGACGGGAAACAAGCAAAACTTCTTCTTTTGCTTCATTTGCATAGGTAACAAAATTTAATTTTACAAAGTTTGAGCTTCCCGAAATATCTGTAAATCTGGAGCTTAATAGTCCTCCCGTGCAGGATTCTGCGGTTGATACGGTTAATTTGTTATTAATAAGGTATTCTGCAATTTTTTTTAATCTGGAATCAATCATACATTAATTTTATCAATAAAACATTTGATTAACAATAATGAATAAAAATTAAGATAAGTTATATTTTGAAAAATTATATGTTTTTCGTAATTTTATCATGTATCATGTTCATGTATAAAGGAGGAAGCAGGCATGCCGTCAAAAGAAAAGAATAAAGATATATCACATTTACTTCCGCAAAACATAGAGGCTGAAGAGGCTGTTTTGGGTGCAATTTTGGTCAACCCGCGTGTAATTACAAAAGTTGTCGAGCTGCTGAAACCTGAAAGTTTTTATAAACCTGCGCACAGATATATTTATGAAGCCATGCTCCAACTGTTTAATTCCAATGAGAAAATTGATATAATAACCGTATGTGATGTCCTCAATTTCAGTTCCAAACTTGAGGCTGCCGGCGGCAGATCATTTATAAATGATTTAAGTTTTAATGCTATTACAACGGCAAATATTGAATATTACGCAAAAATTATTCAGGAAAAGGCCATTAAAAGAGCACTAATAAATGCCGGTTCGGAAATTGTTTCATTTGGCTATGATATGAACTCTATCGAAACCTCTTTGGATAATGCTGAGAAACTTATCTTTGCCATAGCCTCAAGAAAGGCAACTACAGATTTAACACCGGTTAAGGATCTGGTGTTGCAGACATATGAAAACATAGAATACAGATATGAGCATAAAGATGAACTTCTTGGTATTCCGACGGATTTTTATGAATTGGATGCTTTAATGAATGGTTTGCAGCGTTCGGACCTTATAATTCTTGCGGCACGTCCTGCAATGGGGAAAACTGCATTTGTCTTGAATATTGCTCAAAATGTAGGTATAAAGTCAAAAACACCGGTAGCAATATTTTCATTAGAAATGTCGAAACAGCAGTTAGTGCAGAGAATGTTATGTTCTGTTGCAGAAGTTGACACACAGCGTTTAAAGACAGGGAATATGCAGCCAAGGGATTGGGAAAAGCTTGCAGATGCCATGAACCAGTTTGCCGGGGCCCCTATATTTATCGATGATACTTCAGGCTGTACGCTGACTGATATAAGAGCAAAGTGCCGCCGGTTAAAAATGGCCGAAAAGGATTTAGGACTTGTAATTATTGACTACTTACAGCTTATGGAGGGTAGTAACAGTAAAGAGGATCGTTTCCAAGCAGTATCGACTATTTCTAGAGGCTTAAAGACATTGGCAAAAGAGCTTGATGTTCCTGTAATAGCGTTGTCACAATTATCACGTGCTGTTGAAAGCAGAACGGATAAACGTCCGATGCTTTCTGACTTAAGGGAATCCGGCTCAATAGAGCAAGACGCGGACATTGTAATGTTTATATATAGGGATGAATACTATAGAAAAGCTGAAGAGGGGGAAGGAGAAGAAATTACAAAAGCTGCAAATAAGGGAGAATCGGAGATAATTATAGCAAAACACAGAAATGGCCCGGTCGGAACAGTAAAACTTTTATTTCAGGGAAATATTACAAAATTCAAAAATCCTATTAAAACAGATGCTTTTTAATTAATAATTCCATAAATTTCCATTAAAAAAAATAGCCAAACGGGTAATATGAGAATTTTATTGTTTATAATACAATAAAAATTTAAAAAGGAGGAAAATTTATGGAAAGTACAAATAGCTTAACACCGTATGAAAAGCAAGTTTATGACATGGCAATTCAAGGCAAGACGGACAAGGAAATAGCTGATCAACTATATATAAGCCATCATACAGTAAAGAGTCACTTAGCCTCAATAGAGCGAAAAATAAAAAAATAATAAAAAATTATAAACAAAAAGTACTTTACAAAAAAAAATCAGCATGTATAATAAAGAAGTGCCTTAAAAAGGGGCACGACCTTGTAAAGTACGAGGGGGATTAGCTCAATTGGTAGAGCACCTGCTTTGCACGCAGGGGGTTAGGAGTTCGAGTCTCCTATTCTCCACCATTTATAAAAAGACCGTTTCAAACGGTCTTTTTTATTGTTATTATTGCATTTTAAGGTGTTCGAGTGATTTTTATAATTTTATAATAACAAAATAGGACTCTTATTCAATAAGTATAATGATTGTAAGGGGGTTGAAGGAATAATATATGGTTAAGAGACTCGAACTCAAAAGATTCTAATAAAGCATGGAAGATTTTGCATGATACAGATTTTTTATAAAACTGTCAAGGTATTTGTAACAAATTTTTACAAAATGTCTTTACTTTTTACATGGAATATGTCATAATATAAATAGCTCATCTACCAAGTTGTAGAAAGAGAAACGATTACGTCCTTTGTAAAAAGGGCGTTTTCAGTTTATTATGGTACTTATTATGTTCATTGATTAATTTCTTTTTATAGCATTTATCTACATAATAAGCTGTCCAAAACATTAAACCATTTTGTCTTTTTCTTAAGACAATTAAAAAATTTTCTTTTTCATGCAAGATTAAAATATTTTCCTCATTTTTTCTTTTATTTTCCCATATCATGAGGGTTTTATCATTTGATTCAATAATGGGTTTTATCCAACGAATTCTTTCTGCTCTTGGAATATCAATTTGCCTATTTTCTTCATTCTCGCCTTTTGTTGTTATGTGATAAAAAGTTGCTTCCCTATTATCTCTTATAGGCATGCGTTTTAATCTTAAAGGAATATTCTTATATTTAGGTTTATCAAGTATAAAATCTTGTCTAAAATATTCATATAATGTATTCAAAAAGTCATCATCCGATTCAAAATTCTCATATTTTACCAAAGGAGGTAATTTTAATCCCATATCATAGTCTCCTTTTGGGGTTCCCAATGAAATAAATTGAATTTACTTTCTTTTAAAAATGTTGAGGTTGTTAGTGAATAACCACTTTTCTGTTTTATACTATTAATAAGATTTATTTTTGCCTGATTAGAATTTAATTTTCTATTTACATAACCAACAGCACCAATTAACAAATCTGCAAGTTGAACAAGTTCGACTTCATGTGATCGTACTTCTTGGATTTTTTTTACTAATTTGTATGAGTATTCTTTTCTTGTTTGTAATTTATTACAAATATTTTTAAGAAGATTTATTTTATTGTAGCCAAGAGTATCTTTTATATCTAAATATATATTATACTGGTAATTTGATTCAAAAATACCCTTGAGCATCAAATAATACATTTTATAATAAAATTCATCAGGAGTTTGGTTAAATTTTTTATGATTTAATGTATTTTTTTCTAAAAAAATTGCTCTAAAACCTAATTTTGGATTATTAAAAAAATAATCAATTAATTCTAAATAAAAATTTTCTTTTGAGTAAGAAACTTTTGTCCATTTAATTTCTGCGAATTTTGATATACCATGTTTTAATTTCAAATTTTTAATATCTCTGTATATTTCTTTTCTATCCTCATGAGGACATATTATTCCACCAATTACCATAACTTTGTTGTTATCATTCAATAAGTGACAACTTTCATCACAATAGATATTTATTTCGTTTGATTCCATGAATTTAACCTTTCGAATTTAGGTTATTATAACATATAAAAATTTTTCTGTCTTGTTGAATAACACTTAATGTAGTTAATATCAAACTAAAGGGACTATTTGCATAATTTATGAAAGGGGAAAAATATGGACGATAAAAAATCAAATAATAAAACAATTATTAGAATAAACCCAGCACTTATTCCTGAAGCTGATGTAAAACTACTTGCAATGACATTTTTGGAAGGAGTTAGACAATTTTATTCAGATCCCAAAAATGTAGCAAAATTTAAGGAATGGCAAAAGCAGAGACAGCAAGAACAAAAAACTTTAAATTGATGTTTTATTTTGTATATGATATAAAACATCTATGGAAAATAAAGAAGAAATACAGCAACTATTACAAGAAATGGAATTATTTGAACAAGAGGGCGAAGAATATCATATAGAAGAATACTTGACACTTGATGAAATAAAGTGTCTTATATATATTCGCAAAAATAAAATTGACTGTGATGAATTAAAACAGAATATTAAGCAACAACTCTCAAATTAAATGTTACGTAAAAAATTTCTTGTCTTGTATCAATCTTTATTCTTGAAAACTTATTGAGTTTGAATAACGATGCAAATAGCCCAATTTAAGAGACAATTAGCACCTTTGATGAATTCATCAAAGGGCTTTTTATTATATTCAAAGTCTTAAATGCGATTTTGACGGCTTAATAATTCAATTGTAAAATTTTAATAAAAATATTTTTGGGGCAGGCAAATATTTTTATGTGCGTAATTTATATTTATATGGACAAGAAATCTGTTTCATTTACCTCAAATATCAATTTTGTTGACAGAATTGCTTATTCTAAATTATCTAAGAAGAATAAGATAGGGTTTTGGCATAATGTGCCAAATATATTAAAAGCAGATGAATTTTATTCTGAAGAGATAAGAACCTGCACAGGTGGAGGGTTGGTTGTTCCATTTAAGGAGGCAGAGGGATTTCATTTTTGGGATGATAATACTAATAAGAAAAATTTTTCTAATATTGCAAATTCTCTTTTTCGTTTTGTGAAAAGTCCTCAAAGAGCTCTGCTTATTGGAAGTAAGGAAAGTGAAAAGTATCCTTATTCCATAGAACAGTTTGAAAGATTTAAGAAAATATTTTCCCAACGTGTTCCGCATCTCTCTTTATTTGAACGGCATAGATATCCAAATTCTCAGACCCATTACCATTATTCTTTGGATAATGATACCTGGACATTATTCTCGGAATATAGAAAATCTGAAAATATGCCTTATATCCAAGTTAAGGATTTAAAAACTCTTAGGGAATGTTTTTCTAACATATCAATTGCTGATGGAGACAGGCTTTTTATAAGAGGGAAAGAAATTTCTGCCGCCTCTGCTCCTGAATTATTTCAAAATGCATAATTTTTATATTTTTGTGTTAGAATAAAGATACCGATTTTATCTGAAATGTTCATGGTGGATTCGGTAAAATTAATAACTCTGGGGCGTTAGCGCAGCTGGTAGCGCATCACACTGGCAGTGTGGGGGTCAGGGGTTCAAGTCCCCTACGCTCCACCATTTTTATAAAAAGGCTCGGAATGCCTCTTTTTTATTAGCTTCATAATTTTGTATTATGTTTTCGTATCATATAAGATTTTGGCCACTATAAAAAAATAGCTAAAAAGCTATATCGAATTTTTATATTTTATATTATAATTTCTACGGAGGTATGAAAAATGGCAAAAATTCGTGATTATTTAGTAAATTATGATAAGTACAAAGTTGATTATGATTATCAAAGCCCCGCTGATGCTTGGTCTAGAGAAGATAAGCAGTGTTTAATTGATACAATATTAAAATCCGAACCAATGCCATTGTTTTTTATAAACCAAAAAGATGATTATTATTACATAATTGACGGGCAGCAAAGGCTTGGAACTATAACAGACTATCATCAGGGGAAATTTGGTTTAAACGGAAAATTTTCCGGTAATGAGCTTGATGGGGTAAAGTTTGAACAGCTGCCTGAAGATTTACGTGAAAAATTTTTAGATTACGAATTGAGCATTCACCTCATTAAGAATTATGATGATGAAAGAATTCGAATGTTATTTTCCAGACTGCAAAGAGGAAAGCCTTTATCAATCGGAGAGCGGATGAATGCATTGCCGGGGAATATTGTAAAGGTGATGAGAAAACTTGCCAAACATCCGTTTATACAAAATTCTATCGCAATAAATCAGGATAGATACGGTGCTTATCCTGATGTAATGCGTATATTAAAATTTGAGATGGATGGGCCGAGCGAAAGCGGATCTGATTATATATATTCTTTTATGTCCGATAATAAGGAGCTTTCGGAAAATGATGCTGTTGTAAAAGAAGTTGAAAGTATTTTAGATTATTTGAGAAGATGTTTTCCTGAAGACAGATATGGTCATTTAGAAAAACACGCTTGGGTTTTAACTGTTTATTCTCTTGTGTCTGATTTAAAGAAAGAGTATGTTATACATGGTCAGGAAGAGCTTATAGGAAAATTTGTAAAAGATTTTCACAGTTGTGTTTACTGTGAAGACTGGCGTCGTTCTAATTCTTTATACCAAAAGTTCTATGATAATGTCAGAGGCGGTTGGTCAAAACGCATTATTGCATTGAGGCTTAAGCTTATTAAAGAGGCTTTTCTTAATGAAATTAAACTTGTTGAAAAGGATGTGAAAAGACAAATATCTAATGAGGAAAAGATTGCATTATTCAGCCAGCATCCTCAATGTGAAATGTGCGGATATGTCTTTAAGGATTATAAAGAGCCGGAATATCATCATATTGAAAGACATACAGATGGTGGCCCTTCTACTCCGGGGAATATTATGGTATTATGCAAAGATTGTCACCATAAAACATATAAAACAGATGTTGACATGCCGTCTGAAGATGATTTTGTGGAAGTTGACGTATAGTTAAAATATTTTGCGGTAAGTGATTGTTGACAATAAAGTTAATTCTTTGGCAGGTTTAACTTTTTGTATATTTCTGTAATCTCATTAGGATAATATTTGTTTAAAAAATCGTTAAATATTGTTTTTAACCTTACGGCTTTTGAAGATTTGGGGTTTGACTTAAGCTCTTTATATCCCAGATCCAACATGTTTTGAATGATACTGTATTTATCTTTTTTCAAATACTGCTGTTCGTAAATCGCCACACTTATTCCGGTTCTTCTCTTGCCGTATTCACAATGAATGTAGGTTTTTCCGTTATTATTTCTTATCAGTGTATTTATTCTGTTAAAAAAATCTATATCCGGTACATAGTTTAACCTATGGGGGTATTTGCAGTTAACGTATTTTATTCCGAATAATTTACAGAAAAATTTTTCAAGCGGCCTTTTTATTGTTGATGTATTTCTTAAATCTATTATCTGTGTTATGTTTTGGCGTTTAATTTTATAAATTATTAACGGAGAGGTAAGGGCTTTTCCTCTTATGAGTTTATCGTCAACAATGTGCATATAGTTTGGGAGGTTTGTTTTAGGATTTATTTTCATACTTGTATAAATCCTCTGAAATTTTTAATTTGCCATTATAAAAGTTTTTTTTTTTAATTTTTCTGCCGGCGTGATAACAGCGGATTATAAATCTTTTCCCTGAAGATGTTTATTTTAAAATAAGCTTAATTGTTCTGAATTGTTTTTTTCTTTAAACTGTTTTTCAAATTTGCTGAAATTAAGCAGATCCTCCTGAATTTTAGCTAAAAACGGAGAAATCTCTAAATTTTTAACGATACCCAGCCATTTACGTTTAACTGCTCTTGTTAAGAACAGTCTTTCTTTTGCACGAGTCATGCCAACATATAAAAGTCGTTGTTCTTCAGTAATTTCTTCTTCTGTTTTTGCACGGTACAAAGGCAATATTTCATTCTCAAGTCCCGCAATAAATACACATTTAAACTCTAGGCCTTTTGAAGCATGAAGTGTCATTAGAGCTATCCGGTCTGCACGCGGGTCAAGTGTATCTGCCTCTGTTATAAACGAAACTTCATGTATGAAGTCATTTTTATTGTTATGCTCCAGTGCAAGATTTAAGAGATATTTTAAAACATAATCATCTATTTTGCTGCTGAACTCTTCATATAAAGCTTCAAGCTGGCCGTTAACCGGTGTTTCATCTGTTAAAAGAGTTAATAATTCTATTACATTTTTGTTTTCGCATAACAAGTCGTTTGAAAGTTTTACAAAAGGCATGCCTGTTCTTTTAAGCGCCTCTATTATTGGCGGGAGCTGGGTTGATGTACGGTAAAGAATTACAAAGTCTGAAAAAGAGTAATCATTTTCCTGCCCGGATGATCTTTGGGAATCAATAGAGAAGAAGCTGTGGCCTCCGATAAGATTTTCTATTGTACTTGCGATAAATTCTGCTTCTGCTTTATCGGTCGGGGCCGCATGTATTGTAATTTTTTCATGAGGTTTATCATATACAGAAATAATATTATAGGAGTTTATCATTTGGTTTGAGGCATTAACGATATTGTTTGTTGAACGGTAGTTATTTTTAAGGTTGATTATCTCTGTTTTTGGAAAATCTTCTTTAAAGTTGTTGAAAAATTTGGAATTCCCGCCTCTAAATCCATATATTGCCTGATTTGGATCCCCTATGACAAAAATATTTCCATTATCAGGTACAAGATACTTTATTAATTTATATTGATTGAGGTCAATGTCCTGATATTCATCTACAAACACATACTTAAACTGTTCACGATAAAAGTCTGTGAGATCTTTGTTTTCGTCGAAAAGTTTTATGGTAAGTGTAATTAAATCATCGAAACTTATAGCAGTTTCAAGGAGTTTTGAATCCTTGCATAAGGCTCTTTCCTGGTCACTCATTACCGTAAAATTTTCACTTAATCCTGCTTTATCAAAATTGTCTTTCAGAATTTCAAAACAAAGTGAGTGAAATGTATTAATCTTTATAGACTTTGCCCTGTCACCTAAAATTTTATAAAGTCTTTCCCGCATTTCCTGGGCGGCTCTTCTGGTAAACGTTATTGCAAGACAATTTTGCGGCAGAATTTGTTTATCTTTGATAAGGTGCGCAATACGGTTAGTAAGCACTGTTGTCTTACCGGATCCCGGGCCTGCGATAATTAAAAGCTGAGGATTCTCATTAATTACTGCTGCATGCTGGTATTCATCAAGCCCTTTCTGTTTTGGTTTTTCTGTTTCAACAGATATCGGTTTGGGATTGTGTGAATATTGTTCTGTTATTTTTAGGTTGTTGGTTGTATTTGCCGGGTTAGTCTTTTCTTCAGGAATGTCTATATTTAATTTTAGATTTATATAATTTTTTTTTTACAAGTTCATCTTCATTAAATAATTTTATTACACCGTATTCCCCGTCATAGCCTGCTTGTTTAATAACTTTGCCTGCACGCAGCCTTGAAATTCCTTCTCCTAACATTTCGGAAGATTTAGAAAGTTCATCAAGCGGAATATTTTGCAGTATAGAAAGCTCTGATCCGAATTTCCCAACCAGTCTTTCGTATTCAAGTGCAACAGATTTGCTTGACGGGCCAACCTGCATTATTTCTGCAAGTATTTCGGGAAGCGGTACAAGGCTGAAAACTTTTCCGGCAGTTGGTGGCGGTGTTATAATTTCTTTTCGGTCGGAAAGTTCATTTACTCTGTATGAAACTCCTATTGTTACAGGTTTTCCGCAAACCGGACAGATACCATTATGCTTTTTTGTTTCTTCAGGCGTCATGCAGACATTGCATTTTCTGTGTCCGTCTTCATGGTATTTACCCTCTTCAGGGAAAAATTCTACAGTTCCGACATAACCCTCACCTGTTTTAAGGGCGTGCATAAGCGTAAAGTAATCAGGGTTATGATCAAAAACAGTTGCTTCTCTTGCCAGTTTGGACGGTGAATGTGCATCTGAATTAGAAACAAGTCTGAATTTGTCTAATTTTGATACATGCCAGTTCATCTCAGGATCAGAAGAAAGGCCGGTCTCAACTGCAAAAATGTAATCGGAAAGATCGTCATAACAGTCTTCTATGCTGTCAAACCCTGACTTTGAACCCAATACGGAAAACCAAGGGGTCCAAATATGTGCAGGGATTATGTATGCACCTTCTCCTGAGTCTAAAACGGTTTCCAGCAGGTTTCTTGAATCCAGTCCCAATATCGGCCGTCCGTCAGAATTAATGTTTCCGATTGCCCCTAGCTTATTCCGGAAGTTTTCTGCTGAATGAAGGTTCGGCATGAACACAACATGATGAACTTTTCGTGTTTTATCCCATTTTTTGTATATTGTCGAAATTTCTACTGATAATATAAATTTTACAGGCTCACTGCCTTTGAATATTCTTTTTTCTATTTCGGGTTTCAGTCTGAATACTCCGTTTCCGGCCGGAATAAGCTTTTCTTTTATTTCGTTAAACCAGGCAGGATGAGTAAAGTCTCCGGTAGAGATCAGGCTGAGGCCTTTTTTTTCGGCCCATAAAGCCAGTTCTTCAAGATCACAGTTTTTACTTGTAGCTCTTGAATACTTTGAATGAATATGTAAATCAGTATAAAACAGCATACTTTTCCCCTTTAATGCAAGAATTATACCAAAAACGGCTTTAGTCTGCAATATTATAAATACCGCTGATTATATCCGACTATATAATATATTTTTGTAAAATCAGCTTTTTTAAAGCTCTGGCATGAACAGCTTCCGGCTCAAGCTCAAGAAGTTTTTCAAGGTACTCAAGTGCCTTGTGGTAATTTCCGAGTTTCTTATGTGCAGCGGCCATTGCATAGAATGCATCTATGAATTTATCATCCAGCTTAAGTGCTTCTTCCAGGTCTTTAACTGCATTTTCAATATTCGGGTTGTCAATATCTTTTCTTGTTAGAATTATTCTTGCACGGTTATAATATGCATCTGTCATTTTGCTATCAAGCTGAAGTGCTTTTGTATAATCCAGCATTGCCTCGTCATATTCTTCCAGTGCCTGATATGCTGCTGCTCTGTAAAAATACGGAATTGACCAGTCATTTTTTAGTTCTAAGGATTTGTTAATATTATCTATGGCTTGTTGAAAATTCCCGTTTTGAATATCATATATTCCGTTATCTAAATAATATTTATAATCAGACATTAAAATTTATAACCTTTCTACCGGTATTATATTACAAAAATCTGATTTATAATTTTTATAACGTAATTGAGTATATCGCGTTGAAACTCCAGTTTTCTCCCGAATTGTTTTTTATATCCTGGAGATTATAGCGCTGAACTTCAAATGATATGGAGCTTTTGTCTGAAATTTTTTGTGTAAGCCCGCAAAATATTCCTGCTGAATTTGTCCAGTTTTTGGATCTGTAATCATATTTCCCGACATAATGCGGGTTTGCGTAAACAGATGTTCCGCGGCCGACCGGAAGGTTTACAGTAAGAGGCGATACTCTAAGCTGGGTGGTATTTAAGTCATTATCCAAATTAGTTCTTACACGTATATTGTGCCCGAAAGTTTTACTGCCCGGATAGTTGTTTGATTCCTTTAAGTCAATAAGAAAGGCCGGTTCATCCTTAAACTCAGTGCATATTCCAGCATAAGCGCCTATTCCGTGTTTGAATTTTAAATCACATCCGGCTGTTGAAAAATTGCTTCCGTCCGCGTATTGAAAACTTGACGCTGTAAAACTTACCTTAATATCATTTTTCCCCGGCATAATATTTCCCCTTAAAAATCATTGTATATATTTATAAACAATTTTATTAAAAGAAAATTGCCTTTTAATAATAAAAATTTACATGAAATTTTTTTATTATTAACGTATAATACTATTGTAATTATTAACTAAACGGGAAAATATGAAATCAGTTAAAGAAGTTTCAACAGAAAATAAAATACAAGACAGGTTAAAAAATAATCCGGTCTGTCTTAAACTTGTGAATTATTTGTTTGCGGACGATGAATTGCAGGAAATGCAGGATTATGCAAATAATGTTTCAATAAAAAGGCTTGGATTTAATGATCACGGCCCTGTTCATATGCGTCAGGTTGTAGGTAATGCAATTAAGATGCTGAATATTTTACATGATTCAGGCATTAAGACTTCTCTTGAGGAAGAGCAGGTCGGAACATTTGAGGATAGCATGTGTGCGGTAATTCTTGCCGGATTAATGCACGATTTAGGGATGGCTATCGGACGTCAGGGGCATGAAGAAATGTCTGTTCTTTTGGCTCAGCCGATTATTGACCGGGCATTGATGCATGTTTTTCCAAATGATTTACATAGACGTGTGATTATTAAGTCTGTTGCAGTTGAGGCGATTATAGGACATATGTCGTCAAGGAAAATTCATTCTATAGAAGCGGGAATAATTCTTGTTGCAGATGGTTGTGACATGACAAAAGGCCGTGCTCGTATACCTTTGGCAATTAACAGTGCTCCGCGTGTCGGGGATATTCATAAATATTCCGCAAACGCTATTAACCGGATCGGTATACACCATGGCGAAAGAAAGCCTATTAAAATTGATATTGAAATGTCGGGAGATGTTGGTTTCTTCCAGATAGAAGAAGTTTTGCTTACGAAAATAGATTCAAGTCCGGCTAAGCAATATATTGAACTCTATGCAGGCGTTGCAGGTCAGGATAGAAAGTGTTATTTGTAAATTATCGGCTTAATGGTATTGGAATAAGATATTTGTAAAAATCATATTCCGGAAACTTTTCGGGAAGCGGCTGCCAGTATCTTATAATAATTTTTCCTTCTTTTTCCAATCTTTTTCCGGTTTCTTCATCTTTGATAAGATACGGATATACAAATGGAACATCATACTTTGTCAAATTAATCTTTAATTTGTTTTTGCCGGCATACTGTTTATTTAGAAGATTAAAACGTTCTAATCTTAATTGTTTTTCTTTTTCTGTATCAATTTGTGAAAAGAGTTTTTCAGTAGACTCGGACATAATTTTGAAGCTTTCATGCTCAAGTGAAAGTTCATTTGTAAGAAATTCGTTATATGTATTTGCCCTTGAAAAATTTTTATAAGAGTATGTATCTTTAGGAATTTTCAGATTAATTGTTTTGGAAATATTTAATATGGCTCCGTCCCTCACGGCAAAAAATTTTCTCAGGGAATTGAAAGAGGCAAGTCCGCAATCCGGCATATAAAAATTGTGAGCATTATCAACAATCAAATTGCGATATTGATGGGCCAGCTTCATAACATTTGAGGCACAAATTCCAAAATAGTTGGGATAAAGTATATAAGCGTCATTTTCAAAATTCAGCGCCGGATAAAAATTTCTATCAATGTGGTAAAATTTTATATAACATTTTTCTTCCCTTGCGGTTTTAATTAATGTTGGGCATATATAATAAGGCAGGTAAATTTCTCTGATATTATAAGCTTTAATAATATATTTCAAACAATGCCTGCCGAGGTTTAATTTTATGGTGTGTCTAGTCATTTATCTGCTTTTCAATCCATTCCATAATAATGTTTACGATATATTCCTGCTGTTCGGCGGTTAAAAGTTTTCCCGGCTGAATTTTGTGCCACTTGCTTATACATTTGCGGCAGCAGGTGGCGGTCGCGTGTTGTGCAATAAATACAGGGTGGCCTTTCATTGGCGTTTGTTTTCCGTCGTTTGCAATCTGTGCAGGGGCTATTCGTTTTGATATGAAATCCCGGGCGTGGGATCTTATTTTTTCAAGCCCCTTTTCTGAAACGTATTTTTTGTCGGTTTCTTTTAGATGAAACTTTCGCCTAAAGTCTGATTTTTCCAGTTTGTTAAAAATTTCTTCATACATTTTATCACCATTTTGTTAATATTTTATCTCAATTTTTTTAATTTTTCATGTTATAATTTTTTCAAAAGTTAGCATAATAACAGAGGGAGTTTATATGAATATAGATATTTTAAGAAATTTATCTTATGGTGTGTACGTTGTTTCAACCTTATGCGGTGATAAGCCGACCGGCTGTATTGCAAATAGTGCTATGCAGGTTACGCATGATACAATTGCCGTAAGTATAAACCATGACAACTTTACAAATAAATGCATAAAAGAGTGTAAAAAATTTGCACTGTCTATATTAGGTGTAGACGTTAATGATAATATAATTCCGGTTTTTGGTTTTCAATCCGGACGTGATGTTGATAAGTTTAAAGGTGTAGATGTTAAAGAAGTTGACGGGCTTGATGTTCTGTCGGATTCTACCGGGTACATTATATGTGATGTTATAAACCAGATGGAGACTGAAACTCATACAATATTTTTAGGCAAAATTAAAGATGGAGATATTTTAAAACAAGCAATTCCGATGACATATGCGTATTATCATAAAGTTAAAAAGGGCACGAGCCCGAAAGCTGCTCCTACATATATTGAAGAGGCTAAGCCCGCTGACGGACGTATTGCATACAGATGTACGATATGCAACTACATTTATGAGGGTGATATAACAAAAGAACCGGATACATATCTTTGTCCTATTTGCAAGCAGCCTAAATCAAAGTTTGTCAGGATTTAGATATAATTGAAGCCTTAATTTTTTCAGAGAGGCGTTTTCTGAGCTTAATCTCAGTTATATCCTCTATTGCAAATTCAGAAATTTTTATATCAGGTTTCCTTGTAATTGAGCATATGACAGGTTTAATACCGGCATCAAGCGGAAAATGATTTTTGATTAGTAATGGATAATCAAGTTCTATGTTGACGGGTACAATATCAGTTTTTGTATCAATTGCGATTTGTGCTGCGCCTTTATGAATTTGAAAATCTTCACCTTGGCGGGTTCTTGTTCCGGACGGAAATATTACGATGTTAAAACCGTTTTTTAATGCTTCTGAAGATTGAGTCTTAAGTTCTTCAGGGCTTATATCATTTATAATATATAATGTTTTAACGATATTATGCATAACCGGATTTTTGAGCAGTGCCTTTTTGGCAAAACAAAGAGAATTAGGTATTAGGCCTATCAGCAATACAATATCAATAAGACTTGGATGATTTGCTACAATAATCTTTCCTTTTATATCGCTGAAATCTTCTGATATTTCAACGGAAATTGAGCCGGATTTTTGCATTATAACTGTAAAAAATTTCCACGATTTGTGTATAATATTTGCGCAGTACCTCTTTTTTTCAATCCCTTTAAAAAATAAAGAACTTCCGGGGATTATAATCAGACCTATAACAAGAGCTCCTATCGCAAAAATTATCATTTCCAAAAGAACGATTATACTTCTGTAAAATTTCATATCAACCTCTTTTTAAAACATATAATCCGCTATTAAATGTTTTAATTTCACCGTTCAAAAATTTGATAAAGTTATTAAAATTATCCTCAGAAGTTTCTGTTTGTTTTTGTAATTCAGCTGTAACTTCTGTTCCGCTGCTGTCATTTTTTGAGCATAGTACAGAAACACTTTTTACTTCCCCGGTATTTTCCGTATAACATAGCAAAACCGGTACATTATCTTCAATCTGAAGAACTGTTTCTAATATTCCGTCAGCCAGAGTTTTTTCACCTGCGGAAATTGAGGTATATGATGAGTTCAAGTTTTTAAGCAGGGAAAATAGTCCTATTGAAGCATTATGTACGGAAAAACTAAACCCGCCCGGAGAAATTTCTCCTTCACTCTGACGCTGGTTAATGAGTTTGTTTACCCTTTCAATATCTCCGTATTCGGAAGCAAAGACAAGTTTTGTGTTTTTATTCTCTTTATAGGCATTGTATAAAGTGTATAATGCAGCCTTTCCGTATGTATTAAGTTTCCGCCTCATTAACATCGGTATAAATGATACATCACGTTTTTCATTTTCTATATATGAATATTTGTTTATATAAAATTTGATACTTTTCATGTTAATATAATAATATTATAACAGGTGATGAATTGCAAAATATGATTAATATTACTAAATATGAAGCAATATGTAATTTGGGCTCAAATATAGATGAGATATTTGAAAATGCTCTTATGGGAAAAATTTTGCCTCATAGAATTGACTATAATCTTCCGGAAATTAAAGATGAAATGTTTGACTTAAGGTGTAACAGAATTCTTTTACATCTTTGTAATCTTCTAAAACCGGATATTGGCCATCTGAAAGAAAAATATGGGAAAAAGCATATAGGGGTGGTTATTGCCACTTCAAACGGAGGAATAGATGAATATGAATCTGTTCCTAATATTGAATATTTAAAAATGTCAAATCCGGCAGAATTTCTGCAAAAACATTTGGATCTGGAAAATATTGCCTTAAGTGTTTCAACGGCGTGTTCATCCGGAATAAAAGTTTTTTCTACCGCAAAACGTCTTTTGGATAACGGAATTTGTGAGGCAGTCATAGCGGGTGGTGTTGACGCGCTTTCTAAATTGCCAATAGCAGGATTCAAGGCTCTTGAAGTGCTCTGTGATGACTTAACAAATCCTTTTTCAAAGAACAGGCATGGGATGAATATTGGTGAAGCGGGAGCGTTGTTTATTTTAGAGAAAAATGCTTGCGGGGCAAAAGTTATGGGAATTGGTGAAACCTCCGATGCTTATAATGCGGCAACTCCTGATCCGGAGGCCAAAGAGGCTGTTCGGGCTATTTGCATAGCGCTTGAGGATGCAGGAGTTAAACCTGAGGATATCGGATACATAAATCTTCATGGAACCGGAACACTTGCAAATGATCTGATGGAGGCTGCTGCTGTTAATCGTGTTTTTGGTGATGAGATTTTGGCCGGTTCAACAAAACCGCTTACAGGTCATTGTCTGGGAGCGGCTGCAAGTATCGAAACCGCTTTATGTCTTAAGGTTCTTGAAACCGGAAGAGTGCTGCCGCATTTATATGATGGTATTTACGATGAAAGTCTGCCTAAAATTAAACTTGTTGATATTAATGACAAAAATGTTTATAATATCAGTCAATGTGTTTGTAATTCATTTGGATTTGGCGGCACAAATGCGGTTATGGTTATAGGAAAATAATTATGAAATATGATCTGGAAAAAATTTTGCCACACAACAGACCAATGATACTGATAGATGATGTTTTAGAAATTAATCTTGATGAAAAATTTCTAATATCTGAAGTTTTTATAAATAAAGATAAAATTTTTTTTGATAAGCAGTTAAACGGAATCTCATATCTTGCGGGAATAGAATTTATGGCTCAAACCATTGGCTGTTACTCATTTTTTAAGGCTAACTTGCAGACCCCGCGGGTAGGTTTTTTGTTGGGTACCAGATCTTACAAAAATAATATTGAGAAATTTGAATGCGGTCAAACGTATAAGGTAGTTGCTAAAGAAGTCTTTGGCGATGGTGAACTTGTTTCATTTGAATGTTTCATTTATAATAGTGATGGTGTTGAATGTGCAAAGGCAACTGTTAATGCTTATCTGCCTGAAAACGCCGAAAATTACTTAAAAAACGGATTTTAGATTTATGGATAAAAAACAGGTCTTAATTACAGGTTCAAGCCGCGGTATAGGCAGAGAAACAGCATTTTATCTTGCAAAAAACGGTTATGAAGTTGTTTTGCATTGTAATAGTAATTTGGCTAAAGCTGAAGAAGTTTTGCATGAAATCAAGAATTTAGGCGCTAATGGCCGTATTTTACAATTTAATATTGCTGACAGAGAGGAATGCCGCCGGATTTTATTAAAAGACACACAAGATAACGGTATATATTATGGGATAGTTTTAAACGCCGGAATTGCTAAGGATAATGTTTTTCCGCTGCTTGAGGATAATGAGTGGGATGATGTATTGAATACAAATCTCGGCGGATTTTATAATGTTTTGAAACCTTTAGTGATGTCTATGATTACAGAAAAAGTTAAAGGGCGTATAATTGCTATGTCATCAATATCGGGTTTGTGCGGCAACCGCGGGCAGGTAAATTATAGTGCCTCCAAGGCCGGGATTATTGGAGCTGTAAAGGCTCTGGCATTAGAGTTGGCAAAACGCAGTATTACGGTCAACTGCATTGCACCAGGGGTTATTGAAAGTGATATGACTATGAATCTTCCATCGGATGAATTAAAAAAAGTTATTCCAATGAAACGTTTTGGGAAGGCTAAAGAAGTCGCTTCACTTGTGAATTATCTTATGAGCGAAGATGCCGGATATATTACCGGCCAGGTTATTTCGGTTAACGGAGGGCTTTATCAGTGAATCGTGTTGTAGTTACCGGCATGGCGCTTGCAAGTCCGCTTGGAAGTACCAGAGAGTCTGCTTTTGAAAAACTTTTATCAATGAAAAATTGCGTAAAGTATATGCCGGAATTAGAAGAGTATGAAAGGCTTAATACTAAACTTGCTGCTCCGGTTCAGGGTTTTACTATCCCAGAACATTACAACAGAAAAGTCTTAAGAACCATGGGACGCGTTGCATACATGAGTGTTGCAACGGCAGAAGAAGCGCTTAAAGATGCCGGTCTGCTTGGAGATGAAATTATTTGTAATGGTGAAACCGGTGTAAGTTACGGGTCTTCCTCCGGATCGCTTGAAACTTTAATTGACTTTTACTCTATGCAGGTTGATAAAGAAATTAAAAATGTTACCTCCGGCTCCTATGTAAAGATGATGCCGCAAACAACTACAGTGAACATTTCACTTTATTTTAAAACAACCGGACGAGTTATACCGACTTCAACTGCTTGTACATCCGGTTCAATGGGAATCGGCTATGCTTATGAAGCGATAAAATACGGTTATGAAACGGTTATGATTGCCGGCGGGGCAGAGGAACTTCATCCAACCCAAATCGCTATATTTGATACGCTTTATGCAACAAGCCAAAAAAATACAACTCCGGAACTGACTCCTTCCCCGTTTGATAAAAATCGTGACGGCCTTGTAATTGGTGAAGGTGCCGGAACATTAATTCTTGAAGAATATGAGCATGCAAAACGCAGAGGAGCTCATATTTATGCAGAGATAATCGGTTTTGGAACCAGTACTGACGGAACTCATATTACAACTCCTAACCGCTTTATGATGAAAAATGCACTTGAACTTTCGCTAAAGGATGCAAAGATTTCTCCTGATGATATAGATTATGTAAACGCGCATGGTACGGCAACTATTCAGGGTGATGTTGCAGAATCAAGCGCTACATATGAAATTTTTAAAAGGCCGGTTCCGGTAAGCTCCCTGAAAAGTTATACCGGTCATACTCTTGGTGCTTGCGGGGCTATTGAGGCGATTTTGGCAATTGATATGGCACATAAAAAATGGTTTGCTCCGACTATTAATCTTAAGGAAGTGGATGAAAATTGTGCGCCGTTAGACTACATCAAACAAAGCGGACGCGAACTTGACGCTAAGATTATAATGTCTAATAATTTTGCATTCGGTGGTATAAATACCTCTTTAATTTTTAAAGTTTAAATTGTTTTGCTAAAAATTGTGTAGTATTTTTCTACATTGCGTTAGGCCAGGCTTGAAAAATAAAAAAAGTACGTTATAATATTAATAAGGGCGAGAGGATTGCCGTCCTCTCTTTAAAAGCCCGTTAAATTTAGAATAACTTAAGCGCTAAAATTATCATGAGGATAAGTATTAGCGCTTTTTCAGTTACACTAAAGTTCATAAGGCATCACCTCCTTCCTCTGTTGAGATTTTTAGTCTGTGAGGAGAGGTCGGATATGCCTTGGGCTTACCCTTATTATTTATTTTACTTTGAAATTCATTCACTAAATCATATAAACGACGGAATTATTATTAATTTTTCTATTCCGTGAATTGTGCTTGTTATCCTGCTAATGCTGTGGTTGCCATCCCAACTTACTTTTTTCTTTCGGCCAAAGAAAAAAGTAAGCAAAAAAGAAAGCGCTATGAGTTGTGAGATTTGATTTATCCTTTAATGACTTTAAACGAATTTTCTTTAGCGGAAAGCGGATTTTCGGTAGGGTGAACAAAGATAATGTAGGTTGGGGTTTCTACCCCAACATTGAAATTATATTTTCCCCTCTTGCAACCTACTTTTTTCTTTGGCTAAAAGCAAAAAGTAAGCAAAAAAGAAAGCGCTATGAGTTGTGAGATTTGATTTATCCTTTAATGACTTTAAACGAATTTTCTTTAGCGGAAAGCGGATTTTCGGTAGGGTGAACAAAGATAATGTAGGTTGGGGTTTCTACCCCAACAAAAATTATGCTAAAAATTTCGGGATAATAAATGAAGAAAGCTTGATCGGATGAATTTTATCAAATTATTAAAAAATAAGGATGTACAACTGTTCTTGGCGTTTTTTAGTTACAATTATTTCTAAACTTTAATATATTTAACATCTGAAAATCAGCATGTATAATATAGTTGTTAGTATTAAGGAAAAGTAAAAGAAGATGATTATTAAATTAACACATGCACATATAATAGGTACAATTATTGCCTATATATTCGGAGTGTTTTTGGTTCCGCTGGTTATAAATTTTTCTAAAAAAGAGGGGCTTGTAGATATTCCTAATGAGAGAAAAATTCATAAAAAACCAATCTCACGAATAGGCGGTGTGGCTATTTGGTTAAGTACAATGCTTACTTTTTTATGTCTTGTGTTTATGAGCTATTATCCGACCGGAAGTTTGCTCTCGGGAATTTTACTTGGAAGTTCTCTGATGTTTCTTCTTGGGCTGGTGGATGATATATATAATTTACCGGCAAAGTTTAAGCTTGTAATACAGTTGTCTATTGCAACTTTGGTTTATCTTCTTGGAATACAGATTAATACAATTCCGTTTTTTGGCGGGATTAATTTAGGATTTTGGTCTTATCCGATAACAATTTTGTGGATTGTCGGGATAAGTAATGCACTGAATTTTATCGACGGAGTAGACGGGCTTGCGGGTTCTGTTACAACAATTAACTCTATTACCCTTGCGATTATTGCTCTTGCTATGGTTCCGCCTAACCCGATAATCGCGTTGATAGGATTTATACTTGCGGGGTCTATGCTGGCGTTTTTGACTTATAATTTTAATCCTGCAAAAATATTTATGGGTGACAGCGGAGCATTGTTTTCCGGGTTTTTGCTGGCAACGATTTCAATTACCGGCGTGATGAAAGCTGCAACTATAGCAATCCTTTTGCCATTTGTGGTTCTGGCTGTTCCTATCATGGATATAACTTATTCCAGCTTACGCCGTATATGGAAGGGTCAGTCTCCTTTTGTTGCTGACGCGGAGCATATTCACCATAAACTTCTTCATGCAGGCTTTTCACAAAAGAAAACAGTCGGAATCCTTACGTCTTGTGCAATTATTGCGGGGGCGTTTGCCACTTTGTTTATGGGAGAGAACACGATTAAGCTGTATTTTGTTGCAATTGCTGTTGTTGTGCTTATTATGCTGTTACTTAACTTCATAAAGGTATTGACAAAAAAGTAATTGCATGTTAGTATTTGTTTTGGATTTGATTACTCAGTTTTATGTAATTGCGGTTTAGTGTTAATTATTTAAAATATTTAAGTGCAAATTCACCTATATACAATTCGTTAAGATTATGCATTAGCTGGTCTTAACAGGACGTGTATAGCCATATTTTGTAGGGAATTAGTTAAGTAAAGGTTTATTAACTATGTCAACAACGGTAAATGCAATTAATACACAGGATAAAAGTCCGTTTTCAGTATTCGGCTCAATATCAAAAGGTGTTGCGGCCGGCGCAGTAACAGGATATGCAGCAAAATATTTTTTGCCTTTAAATAGTGCTGAAATGGATGATGAATATAAAAAAATTGTTTCTGTTATCAGGGAACAGTCGAACCGTGCCAAGGGTACTACAATAGAGTCTATTCGAAATATCGAAAAGAAGACTCCTGCCCAGGATGTCTTTATAAAAATGGTAGACTCTGACATTCCGCAGCAAGGCGGTAAAGATGGGTTTTTAAATCGTATTTTGGGCAAGCAAAAAAATGCTGCCGATAAAAGCGCTGAAATTGCAAATAATTTAAGAGCAATTAAAATGCGTAAAATTATTAACAATGCGAATTTAGGCCCTGAAGATATGAAGGAACTTAAAAATATTATTGCTCAGGTTAATGAAAAAGCAGTTACGACATATAATCAATTCTTTAGTGCTTTTAATGCTTCAGTAAAAAAAGTTAAAAGACCGGCCATTGCTTATGCAACAACCGGTGCGGTTGTCGGTTTTTTTGCAGGGCTTGCACATAAAGTTATAACTGCAAGATTTGAGGCATAATTTGTGTTCTTAGCATAATTTATATATTAAAAAAGCTCTGATAAAATCACCAGAGCTTTTTTATTCTTATTATTAAAGCAAAAATTATGCTTGTACTTCTTCAGCAGTTTCAGCAGATTCTGCAGCAGCTTTCGCTTCTTCTTCAGCTTTAGCCTTAGCTTCAGCCTCAGCAGCAGCTTTAGCCTGAGCCTTTTTAGAAAGTTTAACGGTTTCTTTTTTCTTATAGTTCAAAGATCCGTCTTCATTGCAGTTTTTAATAAGGTATGCAACGGTTTCTGTAGGTTGGGCGCCTTTCTTTACCCAATCCTGAGCAGCTGCAAGATCCAGTTTCATAACTTTAGTTTTAGGGTTGTAATGGCCTAATTCCTGAACCGGTCTACCTTCTCTTTTAGTTGTAGAGTTAATAACAATAATTCTATATGTAGGGTTCTTTTTTGCACCTAATCTTTTTAATCTGATTTTTAACATTTTTGTTTTTCCTTCTTATTAGTAGTACTTAAATTCGGAAAACACAACCGCCGCTTGTTGCTATTCCTTGAACAAGGCTAAGAGGAATTGCCCGTTCCAGTTTTCATGTAAGCATAAAATAGTACCAATTGCAAGTATTATTCAAAAAAACTTAATAAATAGGGTTAATTTATATTTATTGCTTTCAACTTTGGCTCGTGATAAAATTTTTTTATGAATGAGGTAAAATTAAATATCACAATCAAGCCTATGTGCCAGCTTGATATTGATGCTGTTGTTGGAATTGAAGAAGAGTCTTACGGTAATCATCATTGGTCAAAAGAGTCTTTTTATAATGAATTGTCGAATGATTTGGCACATTACTACTGTGCGTTTGCAAAAGACGGGACACTGATAGGATATGCAGGGATTTGGCAAATTATAGAAGAGGCCCATATTACAAATATATCGGTAAAGCCGGCTTACAGAAGGAAAAAAGTCGGAGAAGCACTTTTGCATAGATTGATTGAAAGATGTTATGAAAGCGGCGTAAAATATATTACGCTTGAAGTCAGGGTTTCTAATACTAAGGCCATCAACTTGTATGAAAAGTATGGATTTAAATCGCTTGGCACACGTAAAGAATATTATCAGGATAATAATGAAGATGCATTAATAATGTGGACAGAAAACATTTTTTACGATAAATTTAAGACATTATATGAACATAATATAGAAAATCTTAAAAAGGTTATTGAAATAAATGAGTGATGAATCTGAAAACATAGTGCAAAATATTTATCCGCAAGATTTTGAGCAGCCGGCTGATCAAGATAAAACAATTAAGAAAAAGAAGTCAAAAAAAGTTAAAACCAAAACTGCTCGCAAGGGGAAAAAAAGTATTCATATAGGAATTGGTAGTCTTGTTTTAATGGCTTTTTGCTCATTTTTGATTGTAATTGCAACTTTTTTGCAGCTCGATGTAACACATATAATTATTCCTGCAAAGTTTTGGCGTGGCGGGCCTTGTAATATTGATGATTTTATCTATTCAATTAAATATATTCCTCAGATACCTGTAATAATTTTTATAGTGGGTCTGCTTGGCAGGCGTCTTGGTATAACAAGCGTGATTCTTTATATAGCTGCCGGATTGTTTTTCTTGCCGGTTTTTGCTCTTGGAGGCGGCTGGAGATATATTTTTGAATACAGTTTTGGCTATATTTTTGCATATATTCCTGCTGCTTATATTCTCGGGACATTGCTTAAAAAAGGTTACTCTTATAAAAATGTTGCAAAAGCAGTATTCTGGGGAGTAATTACTATCCATGTTATCGGGCTTTTGTATATGATGTGTCTGGCATACCTGAAACATGCCGGATGGGGATTTGTTGTAAGCTGGACTTCAGCGCAGAGCGGGATTAAAATTGTTTATGATTTTGTCTTTAGTTATCTTGCGGTTCTTATCGCCAAATATGCCAGGATTATCTTGTGGTTTTATCTCTAGCCGAATGGCATAAAACTTTTTGTGCTTGATTTATCGGGCAGCAGTGGGAGGTATGAATAGTAAAAATCATAACTTTTACCTATTGACGTAAGAAATTTTTTAATACACAATGACCACATAACTAATGGTAAAATTGAAGGAGAGATATTTATGAAAACAGCTTTTATTGAGGACATTGTCGCAAGGCAAATACTTGATTCAAGAGGGAATCCTACTGTTGAAGTAGATGTAAAGTTATCCGGCGGAATTATCGGAAGGGCAGCTGTTCCATCAGGGGCTTCCACCGGTATTTTCGAGGCGCATGAATTGCGTGACAGGGATGAAAATTATTATTTAGGTAAAGGTGTTACAAAAGCTGTTAATAATGTGAATAATATTATTGCCCCTGAACTTATAGGGGAAGATGCCTCTAATCAACAGCAGATTGATAGCCTTATGATAGAAATTGACGGAACTGATAATAAATCTAAGTTGGGTGCAAATGCAATTCTCGGAGTATCTTTGGCAACTGCAAAGGCTGCCTCTCTTGCGTTTGGTATTCCTCTTTATCGTTATTTAGGCGGATTGAACGCTTGTATCTTACCTGTTCCGATGATGAATATTATTAACGGAGGCGCTCATGCTGATAACAATATAGATTTTCAGGAATTTATGATTGCGCCTGTCGGGGCCTATAACTTTCAAGAGGCAATAAGAATGGGTTCAGAGATTTTCCATACTCTTAAAAATGTTTTAAAAGGGAAAGGGATGGTTACGTCTGTAGGCGATGAGGGAGGTTTTGCTCCTAATCTGAGATCTAATGAAGAGGGTATTGAAGTCATTCTTGAGGCGATTGATAAGGCCGGTTATGATACTGAACAGATAAAAATCTGCCTTGATGTTGCTTCCTCTGAATTTTATGAAGAAGGCAAGTATACTCTTGCAGGTGAAAACAAAGTTCTAAACGCTTGCGAAATGGTTGATTTTTTAACAAACTGGGTAGACAAGTATCCGATTATTTCGATAGAAGACGGTATGGCAGAGCAAGATTGGGAAGGCTGGACAATGCTTACCGAACGGATTGGCAAGCGCTGTCAGCTTGTAGGAGATGATCTTTTTGTAACAAATACAAGAAGACTGGCAGAAGGTATCAGACGTAATGTTGCCAATTCTATTCTTATAAAAGTTAATCAAATCGGAACATTAAGCGAAACTCTTGATGCCATAACGACTGCATATTCTGGCGGATATAGTGCTATAATTTCACATCGTTCCGGCGAGACGGAAGATACTTTTATAGCAGATCTTGCTGTTGCTACTAATTGCGGGCAGATTAAAACCGGTTCGGCCTCTCGTTCAGACAGAATGGCAAAATATAACCAGTTAATTAGAATTGAGCAGGAACTTGGAGCCTCGGCAAGGTATCTGGGGCTGCAGGCATTTAACGGGCAAAAGTAGTAGGATAGCGCCGCATTCGCGGCGCTTTTGCTTGAAATAAATTTATATATTTGTAACTGGAAGAGGAGAACTGGCACGTTATTTTGCAACAATTATTAAGCCCCTTTATTAACATATTTATAGTTTTTGTAATATAATAGTTTTGAAATGTTTTTATACGGACTTTTATCTACAATAATTTTTGTAATTGCAATGCCTTTCGTTTTTGCGGTCAGAAAACTTATAGGCAAACCTAATGCCGGATTAAAGGCAAAATTCGGATTCGTTTCTTCTCCGTTTAGGGAAGAAGATGATGTTATTATGATGCATGGCGTTTCTGTTGGTGAAGTTATTGCATTAGTGAATTTGGCAAAAAAAATTAAAGAAACTTTCCCCGATAAAAAGCTTGTTATAACAACCGGAACCAAAACCGGGCAGGAAATCGCTCATAAAAAATATTCCGGAATAGCTGATTTTATTACCTATTTCCCGTTTGATATACCGTTTTGTGTAAATAGGTTTTTGGATAATATAAAACCATCAGCTGTTTTGATTGCTGAAACAGAAATTTGGCCATATTTTGCCTATGCCTGCAATAAAAGAAATATTCCTGTAATGATTATTAATGGAAGAATTTCTGATTCTACTTTTAAGTCTTATGAAAAATTAAAGTTTTTCTTTAAAAATGTGTTTGCTAATTTTACCGGAATATACACCCAGAGTGAAGATGATAAGAGAAAATACATTGCAGCAGGTGCTGAGGCTGCTAAAGTTGAGGTTATGGGAAATCTTAAATTCAATGTAAAATGCGAAAAAATAAACCTTGACCTCGGGCAGGAAGGGTTCAGGGTTATTATTGCCGGCAGTACTCATTCCGGGGAAGATGAAATTGTGCTGGAAGCATTTAAGAATTTAAAAAATAAACATGATGATATAAAACTTCTTCTTGCTCCGCGTCATCCAAAAAGGGTTCCTGATGTTGAACTTTTAACTAAAAATTACGGACTAAAATATGGTTTGCGTTCTAAGGATGATAAGTTCACGGATTTTGATGTGATTATTCTTGATACACTTGGCGAACTTGGCAAAATGTATTCAATTTGTTATTTTGCATTTATCGGCGGAAGTTTTAACAAAACCGGCGGCCATAATCCGATTGAGGCCTCTGTTTATGATAAGCCGGTTATCACAGGCCCTTCTATCCATAATTTTAAGGATATCTATGGAATTTTGGATAAAACTGATGCCGGAAAAATAGTTACAACCCCTCAGGAGCTCGAAATATACCAGGATAAACTTTTATCAGACCATGACTTTTATAAAAAAGCATGTTATGACTGCAAAAGCGTTTTTGAAGCGCAGCATGGGGCTCTTGACTTTGTTATAGCAAAATTACAAAAATAATATTGACATCTTTTAAGAATTTATTACAATATTATTATTAGGGCGAGGTTATATGAGATTAACAGAAAAGCTTAAAGAATACGAAAATCAATTTATGTTTATTCGATGGGCCATGGGTGGTGAATATGGCAAACTCCGCTATGTTGGCTCAGATTTTATTGAATTTGAAATTATTGACACAGCTAGTATGGAATTTAGTGAAATAATGTTTATCCAAAGCGGACTTATTTTAGAAGTCTGCATTGGCGGATGTGATATCGCAAGAATTGTTGCGGAGTTTTCTTCTAAAATTTCTTTGGATAATTAATTTTTTGTTTGATTAATCTTTTTGTATGTACTATAATTATGTGGCGTATGAAAAATATCAGACAAACAAATTTAAATATACATAGAGATTCCTGGGTTGAAATTAATATTGGAAATTTAGCTCATAATGCTGTTGAAATTAGAAAAAATGTTCCCCGAGATGTTAAACTTCTTGCTGTAGTAAAGGCTGATGCATACGGTCATGGTTCTGTAATGCTTGCTCCTACACTGCTTGCTTCAGGATTTGATATGCTTGGAGTTGCCTCTATTGACGAGGGTGTTGATTTAAGAAGAGCTAAAATTAATTGCGAAATTCTTGTTCTTGGAGCCGTGCCGGTTTGGGCTGTTGAAACTGCTGTTGAAGAAGATATTTCTATTCCGATTTTCTCAGACGCACATCTTGAAGCTTGCAAACAAGCCTTTTTAAGGACTAACAAAAAGCCGAAAGTTCATGTAAAAATTGACACTGGCATGAATAGAATCGGGATTGGTCATGACAAGGCCGTTGATTTCATAAAAAAAGTTCAAAAATCTGATTTCATAGACCTTAAGGGTATATTTACCCACCTCGCGGTTGCAGAAGATAGAGACGGGACACAAATTCAGATCGACAGATGGAATAAAATAATTTCGCAAACAGATACTGAAGGTCTCTTACTTCATATTCAGAATACAGTTGGAACACTATGTTATGATATTCCGATGTCTAATATGCGCAGGGTTGGAATTGCATTGTACGGTCTTTATCCTGATCTTCCGCCTGATGACAAAGGATTCAGACCGGATTTGAAACAAGTTATATCTCTTAAAGGAAGAGTTGTCCATATTCATCAGGCTGCTGACCATGAAGGTGTAAGTTATGGATTTACATACCGGGCAAATGGAGAAAGAACAATTGCGACAATTCCGATTGGCTATGCTGATGGTGTGTCACGTGGTTTATCAAATAAAATTTACGGAGTGCTTAACGGACATAAAGTCCCTCAGGTAGGTAATATTACAATGGATCAGATGATGTTTGATATTACCGGTGTAGAGGCTGAAATTGGAGATGTTATTACTCTTTTGGATGAAGACAACTCTATTGACCGATGGGCCGAAATCCTTAATACTATAAATTATGAGCTTACTTGTCGTTTAAAAGTCCGTTTACCGCGTGTTTATACTAGATAGCTGGTTTGTGACACCGGAAAAAGTGGCAGTATTTATATGGAGGTATGTGTTATGTGTAAAATTGGTATAATAGGGCTTGGATTAATCGGCGGGTCTATTTTTAAAGACCTTAAAAAACTCGGATATGATGTTGTTGCTGTATCTCAGTCGCAAACCGGTGATAGAATTTTCAAGTCTTATGATATTCTGAAAGATTGCAAAGTTGTTTTTGTTTGCTCTGCTATGAACAAGACAATCAAAGTCCTTGATGAACTGGAGAAGGATCTCTCTTCTGATACTATTGTTACTGATGTTTGCAGTTTAAAAGGTTTTGTATGCAAAAAATTGAGACCATACATTTTTATTCCGTCACATCCTATGGCCGGAACCGAAAACAAAGGATTTGAGAATTCTTTAGAGGGGTTGTTTAAGGGAGCGGTTTGGGTGCTTACACCGTTTTCAAATATCACAGATACATCAATTAAGGAGTTAACATCTTTAATAGAAAAACTTGGAGCAAAACCGCTTATTACTTCTGCCAGGGAACACGATGAGGCTGCGGCGTTAATTTCTCATATGCCAATGCTTATATCGCAGGCATTGTTCTTAACGGCCAGTCAAAATCCGCTTGCCATGCAGATGGCCTCCAGTGGTTTTAGGGATATGACACGTCTTGCGCTTTCTAATGAAGAGATGGCTAATGACATGGTTACGTTGAACCATGAAAATATCCAGGATGCAATTTTGCGTCTTTATAAATCAGTCGGGGAACTTACTTGCGGTAACTATCCGGGGCTAATTTCAAAAATTAAATCCGAACGGTCTAAAATGTTCCGGTAGTGGTTTGTCGGGTTATCCCGGAGACGGTGTTTTGAGAGAACTCTATTCATAAAAAAACGGCGGTTTTTAACTTTTAACCGCCGAGATAAAAGTATGCAAAACCCAAGTTTTCTTGGGAGGCTTTGTTTTAATCCTTAAATCATTATATTAGGATTTTATTAGATATCATTTTGTTAATAATAATATTTTACCATATTAAAAGACTTTATGCAATATAAGTTGAGAAATGATTCTTTAAAAATAAAGCCGGTAATTAATTTACCGGCATGCTTTACTTGTTTAAAAGTAAAGAGGTGATGATTATTTATGTATAAGTGTTATTTAGTTTTTATAATTTACTTCCTACAGATTTGTACAAACCAATGTAGTCAACCATGCATTCAATGTTTTGTTGAGCAACAAGTTTGTCAATGCTGAGAAGATTTTCCTGAACCTGGATTAAGTCTAACCTGGAAATTGTTCCTTGATTATATCTTTTTTGGTTATAGTTGAAATCTTCTCTTTCAAGTTTTGCCTGTTTAAGAGTTTCAGCCATTTTTTCCTTATCTTTTTTTACTGAAACAAGAGCATCATTTATTTCCTGGATTGCTGTAAGGTTTGTCTTATAGTAATCCTGTAATATTCTTTCATAAGTAGTTTTTTGCAATCTTAAATTAGCCAATCTTTTTCCGCCGGTAAATATCGGTAGCATAGCTCCTGCTGCAAGAGAACCAAGCATTCCGCCGGTTGACCAGGCACTTCCTATATCTGCTGCATTAAATAAAGCAAGTCCGGTTAAATTGATTGTCGGCAGAAACTCTTTTCTGGCAACCCTTACATCAATACCGGCTTTTTCAACCATTTTTTCAGCCTTCAGAAAATCCGGTCTTTGTACAATTATGTCTGTAGAAATTTCTGAAGGAATGTTTCCGGTAAAGTTTATTTGATCATACGGAGTGAATTTTAACTCAGAAATATTTTCCGGACTTTCACCAATTAGAACTGCAAATGAATGAAGCAATTGTTTTTGCTGTTTTTGGAGTTCAATCAAATCTGTCTGCCCTGCAACAAGATTTTTATTTGCCTGTACAGTATCGGCGGTAGAAACAAGGCCTTCTCTGTTGCTTACAAGCATAAGGTTATAAATATCTTGCCTGATATCGACAATTTGTGTTTGAAGTTCAATAATTTTGTTTAATCTTACAATATTTAAGTAAGTTGTTCCAACAGCACTTGCAACTGCTATGTATGCGGCTCTTTCGTCAAATTGTGATGCTTCATACAATTTTTTAGCAGATTTTGTTTTGTCTCTGTTTTTAAGAAATATATCAACCTCATAATTTACATAAGCAGGTGTTGCAAATCCCCAATCCCAGCTTGAAGCTGTTGGCATTTTTGTATAATTTGGGGCAAAACCTGCTCCGATTGTAGGCAATTGATTGGCAAACTGGATCTTTGTATTTTGATAATATTCTTCAACAGCAAGTGTTGCCATTTTTAAGTCATAGTTATTTTTTACAGCTTGATCAATATAAGCGGTGAGATTTGCATCATTAAAATTGTCCCACCAATTCATATTAATATATGCATATTTATAATCATCAGATTTTTTTTGATGTTTACTTTTCTTAATCATGCTTTTAAATTGTTTAGGGGTTTGTGTAGATTCTGCATCTTTTGTTTTTGCAAATGCAGGCATGATATTCATGCTTAGCAAACTCATTAAAAGTGTTATTGTTAGTATCTTTTTCAATGTTTTAATTCCTTATAACTTTCTGCTTGCATTTTTAACAATAATATGTTAGCATAATATTGTTGTAAATGCAACATATTTTTTTTGCAACATAATATGAACTAAAAAAATAATTGGAAAACCATGATAGATTTGAATAAAGAATGTAATAATATACCGCATTATACAGACAGTATATTTTATGAATTAAAGCAAACTGCCAGAGTCATGAAAATTTTTGCCTCTCAGTTGTTTGAATCATTAAAAATAGGACTTTCTCCTGATGAATATTCTGCATTAGATACAATTATGTGTAATCCCGGTATTTGTCAGAGAGATTTGGCAAAACTTTTGCTGAAAGATAGATCTAATACCGGCAGAATTATAAATACATTGGAATCTTTTGGTTTAATTAATCGTAATCTTGATACAAAAAATAACAGGCTTGTAAAAAATGTATTTATTACTCAAAAAGGTTATGACAAATTAATTGAAATTAATGACAAAATCTTATGTCATTTTAAAGATATTTCTAAAAAGAGCCCGCCTGAGGAAGTTGAGGCTATTCGTTTGTCGTTACAAAGATTAAGAGAAAATTTGGAAGAAAATATAGATAATAGAATATAATAATATAGTAATATATAAATGAGGTAGAAAATGGAAGAGAAAAATACTGAAATCAATGAAGAATTAAAGGAAGAGGGGAAAAAACATCCCAAAGGTATTAAAAGAACAATTACATTTATGGTTCTTGTTATTGTGGCCATTGCAGTGGGATTTTTTATAGTAGATGCTCTTAAGTACCAGTCTACGGACGATGCTTATGTAGAAACAACAACAGTGTCTGTTGCTCCAAAGGTAAGCGGTGAGATTATAAAGGTTCATATTACGGATAACCAGCGAATTAATGAAGGAGATTTGATTGCAGAAATTGATCCAGTTGATTATGAAATTAAATTAGAAGAAGCCAGTGCAAATTATGAACGTATGCTTCTTAACCAGAAGAATGCAAAAGCTAATTTTGAGGCTTCCCAAACTAATATTGAAGTCGCTAAAAAAGATTTAGACCGCTATACTAAATTATATGAAGAAGGAGCTGTTTCTAAGCAGACTCTTGATGCGGCTCAGGCAAAATATGATTCTGCACGAGCTAACTTAACAAGTGCTGATCAGGCTATTCTTTCAAATAGCTCTAATAATAAAGTTGCGGATGCTGATTTGAAAGAATTAAGAGCTAAAAAAGATAAAGCTGCTCAAGATTTGTCTTATACAAAAATATATGCTCCTCAATCAGGTACTATATCAAACAGACGTGTTGAAAAAGGTATGTACGTAAATGTCGGAGCTCCGCTTTGTGTTATCGTACCAAATGATGTTTGGGTTGTTGCTAACTTTAAAGAAAACCAATTACGTGGAATGAAACCGGGGCAGGAAGTTGATATAAAAGTCGATACATATCCTAATAAAATTTTTAAAGGAAAGGTTGATAGTATACAAAGAAGTTCCGGTGCAAAATCAAGTTTATTCCCTCCGGAAAATGCTGTGGGTTCATTTGTTAAAATTGTGCAAAGAATTCCGGTTAAAATTGTATTTACTGAAAAAATTGACCCTAATGAATATACCATTGTTCCAGGTATGTCTGTGGTTCCAAAAGTAAGAATAAAGTAAACTGTAATATAAAAACATATTCAAAAGTTCTTAAAATGGTAAAATCTAAATTGTATTACTTTTTGGTGTCGGCCTTCAAGTAATACAATTTGGCCAACCATAAAGCAGGGAGTTATGACAAAAGAAAATACAAACGTAACAGAAGTAATAGAAAAAGACGAAGAATGGACGCCGACGGTTAACCCTTGGCTGTTAATTTTACCCGTAATGCTTGCAACATTCATGTATGCATTGGATGAAACTGTTGCAAACGTTGCCCTGCCGCATATCGCGGGGACATACTCTGTAAGTAACCAGGAATCTATCTGGGTTTTAACAAGTTACCTTATGGCAAGTAGTATTGTAATTCCGATGATAGACTTCTTTTGTAAGTTTATGGGTCGAAAAAACTTTTTTATTCTGGGTGTTTTTATTTTCACTGTAGCTTCTTTTATGTGCGGGATAGCGCACTCAATAGGTATGATAGTTATTGCCCGTGCTCTTCAGGGTTTTGGCGGCGGATGTTTGATGCCTATGGCCCAGGCAGTATGTATGGAAAGTTTTAAGGGTGAGGCCAGAAATAAAGCGATGGCTGTTTTCGGGCTGGTTGTTGTTGTTGCCCCGATTTTTGGGCCGGTTTTAGGCGGGTGGATTACTGAAAACTGGTCTTGGCCGTATATTTTCTTTATTAATGTACCATTTGGTTTGATTTCTATATTTCTTGCAAGACAATTTCTGGAGGATCCTCCTTATGCAAAAAGACAAAAAAATGTTCATTTGGATAAAATGGGCTTTTTGTGGCTGTGTGTGTGGTTGATTCCATTACAGATCGTGTTTGATAAAGGTAATGATGCGGATTGGTTCAATGCACCTTGGGTATGCTGGTTCTCGGCTGTAGCGTTAACCGGTGCGATTTTATTCTTCAGATCCCAGATTATCGGCAAAAAACCAATGGTAAAACTTAATGTTCTTAAAGATATTAATTTCTTATTTGGTACGTTTATGTTAATATTGATAAATGCTGTACTGCTGGCCTCTTTGGCAATTCTTCCACAGATGCTTCAGAACATGCTCGGATACGACGCGTTTACAAGCGGGTTGGCAATTATGCCGCGTGGTTTGGGGGCGTTTTTATCACTATTAATTTTCGGGTGCTTGGGCAGCAGATTCAGCTATAAAACATACGGGATTGTCGGCTTATTCTGTCTTGCCTTAGGTGGCTGGATGCTTGGATTATTAAATTTAGATATCAGTCCGATGAATATTGTAATTCCTAATTTTATTTTTGGTATAGGGCTTGTGTTTACTATGATGCCTATAACCACTCTTTCATGTATAACTTTACGTAATGATCAGATGACAAATGCTTCAGGGCTTCAAAATCTTTTAAAAACTATAGGAGGTGCACTTGGCACATCTCTTGTTGCAACTATGATTTCAAGGTTTTCTCAAGTTCACCAGCATGGTTTGGTTAAGGCTTTAAGCGAGACTAATACTATCTTTCAGGAAAGACTAAATAGTTATGCCGGGTCGTTATTTCATCAGGCCGGAGATAGCTTAAATGCAGCATATATGGCCGGAAAGATGCTATATAACCAACTTATTCAACAGTCTACTTTATGTGCTTATATGACAACTTTTAAAGTTTTTGCTATTGCATGTTTTATTTTAATTCCGTTTATGTTTTTATTAAAAAGTGAAAAACATGTAGCAGAACAAGAAGTAGTTGAATAATGTCTAAAGAAACTGATGAAATAATGCATTCCACTGTAATGGATTGGAAGCCGTCGATTAACCCTTGGGTTATGATTGTACCTGTAATGCTGTCGGTATTTATTTATGTGCTGGACGGAACTATAGGTAATGTTGCGCTTCCTCATATGGCCGGAAGTTTTTCGGCAACAAGAGATGAGTCAATGTGGATTTTGACAAGTTATCTTATTGCTGCCGGGATTGTTATTCCTGCTGTTGATTTTTTTAGTAAAGTATTTGGGCGGAAAAACTTTTTTATCATAAGTATTTTGATGTTCACTATTGCTTCTATGCTGTGCGGCATGGCAAAAAATATTGAGTTTATGATTTTTGCCAGAATTTTGCAGGGTTTTGGCGGTGGTGGTATTCTGCCTATTTCGCAGGCAATTATAATAGAAAGCTTTCCTAAAGAGCAAAGAGGGGCCGCGACTTCTGTTTTTGGCATGGGAATTATTCTGGCTCCGATTATCGGCCCGGTTTTGGGTGGATGGATTACTGATAACTGGACATGGCCGTGGATTTTCTTTATAAATGTTCCGTTTGGATGTGCAGCCGCAATTCTTTCCCATAAGCTGATTGAGGATCCGCCTTATGCTAAAAAGCAAAAAAATGTAAAAATTGACTCTAAAGGATTTTTTTATTTAACAATTTGGCTGATAACCCTGCAAACAGTTCTTGACAAGGGAAACAATGCCGATTGGTTTAATGCAACCTGGATAAGATGGACATTTGGGATTTCGGTTGTTGCTTGTATATTATTTTTTCATTCTCAGATTACAAATAAAGAATCACTTATTGATTTAAAGGTTTTTAAAGATAGAAATTTTTCTGTCGGGACAATAATTCAGGTTGTTATTCAGGCTGTTCTTTATGCTTCACTTGCTATTTTACCTCAGTTTTTGCAAAGTATGATGGGGTATACTGCGTTTTTAAGCGGAGAAACCATGATGCCAAGAGGGTTTGGGAGCATGCTTGCTATGTTAATAACAGCTTTACTTTCAAATAAAGTTGATAACAGATTTTTAGTAATGATTGGATTAATGCTGCTTGGCGGTGCGTCTTTGGAATTTGCAGCTTTAAATTTGCAGATTTCAAATATAAATATTATTATTCCTAATTTTTTCATGGGATTGGGCATGGGACTTTCGATGGTGCCTATAATTAATTTATCTGTAGACACGCTTACTAATGAGCAGATGACAAATGCGACCGGTATTCAAAATTTACTAAAAAATATCGGCAGTGCAGTTGGTACATCTCTTGTTGCAACCATGCTCACAAGATTTGCACAAGTTCATCAATATATGATGGTAGGAAAACTTAATGATTTAAACACTGCATATATTGAAAGATTACAGTCAACGGCTGCTTCATTGACCCAGTATACGCATCATTCTGTTGCGAATTATATGGCTCAATATTCCTTATACGGTCAGCTTATTGAGCAGGCTAATTTATGGGCATTTATGGATGCATTCAGAGTATTTGGGGTTCTTTGTCTGGTTATTATACCCCTTCTGTTGCTTATAAAAAAGCGTAAGACTGTTTAAGTCAGGTAATAAATAAAATACTCCGTAATAACGTTTTTTGTAAATAAGTGTTGACAAAAAAATGATTTTATGGTATAAAAAAGGTGGGGTAAATGTATATTTATAAGTCTTGTCAATCGACGAGACTTTCTTTTTCGGGAAACCTTTGGGAATATGGAAACTAACGTTTGTAATATAAGGGAAAGACTTTTTTCACTTCAGGATAAGGAATATCAGAGATTTTCGGCCTCTCTGCTTCCGAATATTGATAATGTTCTTGGGGTTCGGCTTCCTGTTTTGAGAAAGCTTGCAAAAGAATTAATAAAACAAAATTACACTGACTTTTTGAGTCAAGATTGTGTTTACATGGAAGAGGCCATGCTTCAGGGCATGCTCATAGGTTTAATTAAAGATGGGCCTGAAAATATTTTAATTTTTGTAAACAAATTTTTACCTAAAATAAATTGCTGGTCAATTTGTGATAGTTTTTGCTGCAGCTTAAAATTTACTAAAAATAATATGGATTTGGTTTGGAATTATATTGTTCCTCTGGCCTCATCTGATGATGAGTATAAAGTTCGTTTTTCACTAGTTATGATGCTTAATTATTATATTAATGAGCAATACATTGATAAAGTGCTTGAGATAATCAAAAAGACCCGTCATGAAGGGTATTACGCCAAAATGGCTGCTGCGTGGACTCTTTCACTTTGTTATATAAAATTTCCTGACAGAGTTTATTGGCTCCTAAAAAATTCGGATTTAGATGAAGAAATAAAGAATAAAACAATACGTAAAATTTGTGAGTCATATAAAGTTTCTAAAGCGGACAAGGAAAAAGTCAAATTATTAAAGAGTTAAAAATGTTATTTGCTTATATTAATAACTTGTTTCCCGAATAATATCAGGCTTATTCCTGTACGGCTTGTTTTTAATGAGAACATATTTTTCCGTTTTTCTCTTGCTAATTTCTTTTTGATTTTTTTGTTAATAATATTCAGGTATTCATTTTTATTATTTAAAAGAGTTTCCACCTCATCCTTGCTGATTTTATTATAGAATTTTTCGTCTAATTCTCCATTATCGTAATACTGTTTAAAAATTTCAGCAAATTTTACTATAAATTCTTCACGATACTCCTCAGATATTCTGAGTAAATTCCATACATAATTATTGTATTCATTAATTAATTTTCTGTAATTAATTTCTTTTTTAATGTCCGGGTGTTCATTTAGGAATTTAGTTATTTCGGAGTATTCGTCGCAGATAAAATAGACTTTTCCCTTATTTTTAACAGAAGAATTTATGTTATCTTTTCTGTAATAAACGTAAGGTTTGTCTACAAGAACCAGCCTTTGTGCAAGAGTTAATATTTTAAAATTAAAAGATGTATCCTGATAACTTGCTCCGGGAGTTTCGAGGCATTTAATATTATTGTTAATTAAGAAATCTTTTTTTAATATTCCTCCCCAAATCATGGTTTTATTTTTTAATATTTTATGGTAATCCCTGAAGGTAATTACTTTGTTTGCGATTTTAGGCGAAATAGTTCCGACATTAATGTAGACATTTTTTTCAGGAAAACATTCATACCAGCTGCATCTTACATTATCGGCCTGAAATTTTTCTGCAGTATTCCACAGGTCTTCATACATTTTTCTATTGGCATAGTCATCGGATTCCAATATGCCGATATATTTCCCTTCTGCTTTTTCTATCCCTAAGTTTATACTGTTGCCATAGCCGGAGTTTTGTTTGTGTATAACTTTAATCCTTGCATCATTTTTTGCATATTCGTCGCAGATTTGGCCTGATGAATCAGTTGATCCGTCATCTATGCATAATATTTCTATATCTTTTAATGTTTGATTTGTTAGCGAATCCAGACATTCTTTAAGATACTTTTCTACATTATATATGGGCACAATTATTGATACTTTTGGCACGAATTATCTCCGTAAAAAATGCACTTATACATCCGTCACAATTGTACCATAAATCTTATTTTTTTCAATAAAGCAATATTAAAAAACTAATTGTTGACAAATTTTATTCCAAGAATTTTGATTTGTGTTTTGGAAATTCCGTTAATAATTTGTTTATCTACCGAGTAGAATGTTTTTATAAACTTTTTAAGATAACTTTTAAAGAGCAAAAATTGGAGATTTTGACAATTGTTGTTGTTAATATATTTTGAATATTTTTCCTGATTTTTGACAATATATTCCGGGAAATTTTTATCAATAATTGCATTTGCATATGTAAAAGATTCTCTTCCAAATATGTCTTTTCCGTTTTTGATACATTCTTCAATATGTTGTTTTTGGTAATTGTCAGAAGTATTGTATTGTTGTTCGGGCATGGCAAGTTTTTTCTCTATAATTTTTTCAACTCCGCCAATGTAGCCAAAGTGCCATCCTGCATTTTTTATTCTTTTTCCTTTACAAAATCTCAGATAAGTCGGAAGACCGCTTTTAGAGTATTGATAAAATTCTTTTGGTTTTAATGTTTGTTTTGGGTTTAGAAGATCTGAATAACGGCAGATTTTCGCACCTGAGGAGTAAGGGCAGTTAAGGCTGAACATATTCAGGTAGTAATAGAACGTTAATAGTTGTGGAATTACGATCCCCTTTTTATATTTTTTTATTATTTCGGGCTTGATGATTTCATCGCAATCGGAAATAATTATTATGTCATCGTCCTTACAATCTTTTAGTCCGCGCATAATGGAGTCTCTGTGAAAATTTTCATACAGCCATTTATTGCCGAAGTTATCTGTGTCTGCCTCATCCAGATTAGGAAAATCTGTTACTTTTATATAAATTATTTTATCTTTAAACTTTTCAAATCGAGAAAATTCTTTCTCAAATATAAATGGCTTTTCAATGCCTGTGTGGGTTTTATTTGCTTCAACCACGACAAATTTATCAACTACATCATTTAAAATATTAAATCGGATTTCGGCCATATCTATTTCATTAAAAAAATGAAAACAATCGTATATCATTATTTAAAACCCTTTCAAATTAATTTTGTATAACACTATAATAAACTTTCATCCAGATATTTTTTCATATCATTTATTAAATTGGAACGCTTATGCTGCCATATATATTCTCCAAGCGGATGTTTGTTGAAAAAGTACTTTTTATTTCTTTCCATTAAAGCTTCTTTTTCCGGCATATGTTTAGTTGAAGTACTATGATTATGGTATATAAATGCAGTATTTATATACCCGACTTTGTATCCTTCATAAAAAGTTCTTAGAGCGTAATCATCGTCTTCATAAAAAGCAGGAGAATAATTTTCATCTAAATACCCGACTTTTTCAAAAACTTCTTTTGGCATAATCGCGCAGCAAAAATATGTGGTCACATTTATTGAAAAATCCCCAAGTTTTTTATATTTTTCCAAAAATTTCGGGTAATGTTTAATATAATTTTCTGAATTAAACCGGCATTTTTTTTGAATACGCGGAGAGGCAAGTCCGATTTTATTATCTTTTTCAAATACTGCTAAAGATAAATCAAGCCAATCAGGTGTAAAGAGGATGTCGTTATTAAAAAGTCCGATGTATTCGCCCCCCCCCCCTTCTCTGGAATCAAGGTATTTAAGGCCTTTGTTGTTCCCCTTAGAATATCCTGAGTTTTCGTTATTATAAATTACGTGAATATTATTGTATTCTTTTTCTAAATTTTGCAGATACTCGACAGTTCCGTCCGTTGAGTTGTTATCAACAATTATTAAATCAAAATCTTCTTTATTTGTATATTTGTATAGAGATTGAATATATGGTTTTGTTGCTGTTTCTAATTGGTTGTATGTCAGAGTTATTATAGAAATTTTTTTCATTTACTACCTCTTGCTGAAGAATTTTTTTCTTAAATCTCTGAAAGTATATTTTTTCAATTCTTTTGGAATTTTGTCCATGTATTGCTTATAATCTGCATAAGGGTGTTTCATCCTCCACGGTTTCCCGAGATCTCCCGCGTAATGAACAAATATAACATCTTTTTTGGCAGTTTCAAGCTCATCTAAACTGTAGACTCCTTTTAAAAATTTATACTCATCTGCTTTTGTAATGTCGTCATTATAAAATACACTTTGAAATACTCCGTAAGAAAATGGCAAAGGATAAAATTTTTCGCACGCAATATTTAATGTATCAAGATCGAAAAATTTTAATCTTTTGTTCACTTCTTTTATCACACGCTCAAATTTTTCTACTGTTTTTTCTTCTCTCATGCGTTTTAAATTAAATATTAAAAAGCTTGAAATATAAATATATTTATTTGTATTTTCAGGGAAGTAATTATGACATATCATATTTTCCCCGTTAACTTCCACCGGCACAGCTGCGCATTCATAGTCTGAAATATCAATGCTGTAAGCATTCCACAAATCATTTTTGAATAAAACATCTGTATCAACATATATTATTTTGTCATATTGAGGAAATATTTCCGGAGTTATCAACCGATAGTAAACGATTTCAGTCCAGCTTCCTTTACTCTTGGGTGCGTTTTTAAAACGTGCCGGATCTATATACATAAATTCTATTGTGTGTCTGGTGTTGGAAGTAAACTTGGTAAAAGAATTAATTTCTTTGTCAGACAAATCAGAATGCAGAATAAAAATATCATAAGCAGTATCTGAATTTGCGCAATCTATCATACTTTGGATAGCAACAGCTGCCCCCAAAATAATTCTTTTATCAAACGTGTATACTACAGGAATTCTATTCATTAATTAATTCCTTTAAATTTCTTAATGAGTCATGATATAACTTTTTAGAATATGATAACAGATTATTTTGCATTTGGCTATAAGAAATTTCATCCATTTCTATTGCAATTTTCATTGCAGCTGCATAATCTTCATCATCTTTGTAAAGTATGCTGTTTGTATTATCGAAACAATTAATCGGGCCAAATTTTTCAACAATAATACAAGGAATTCCAAATCCATATACAAGCTGAAAGTTCCCGCTTGTACCGGAAGTTATATATCTGATATGCGCAGGTTTATCTTTTTCATACGCCGTAAGAAAGAAGTCGGCTTTTTCTATTTCGTTGTACATTTCTTTAAAGGACAGCCGTCCTTTTATATCGAAATATTTTTTTATCTCGTGCGGAATTCCGTCTAATGTTCCTTTGCCTATTACCGTTACTTTAAAGTTTCTGATATTATGTTCGTGAAGTTTTTTTACAGCATTAATTATTACACCGGTATTTTTTTTGCCGGCTCTGATTGCTCCGACTGTTACAAAATTTGTTATATCACGATTTTTAGGTGTAATTTTTATATCTCCAAAGTAATGCGGATTAACAACAACTGAATTTACTCCTTTATAGTCAAGTTTTCTTAAAGTAATAAGTTTTTCATCAAATGTTCCGTTGTCGACCGAATGGCATACTTCATGTTCTACAAACAATGCTTTTTGACCTTCTTTCAGCCGGAAATAGTTATGCGCATCAGAATAGTCAAGTGAATTATTAATTTTCCCTACTGTTGTTACAAGTATTCCTTTTGCATCCGACAGCATATGTGTTTTGAAAAAATGTTTTATTTGTTTTTGGGTTAAGTTATTCAGAAAAATTCTATTGTCTTGAAATCTTGAAAAAAGACCTTCTTTTAGTCTTTCAGGTGTAACCAGAACTGATACGCTGTAACCTAAATCTAAAAGATATTTTACAAATCCGGGGACTACTTCGGAGTGACTTTTTGAACAAGGTTCCCAAACTAAAAATGTATCAGGATAAATTTCAGGTTCCGGTGTAAAATATGTTTCATTTAATGCTTTATAAAAGTCAGGTCTGAACATAAAAAACGGATTTGATACAAAATATCTTACAAGAGAGATTAATTTACTTTTTATTAATATCGCTTTTACTTCTTTGGAATTTAACGCCCAAGGTGTAAGATTCAGATATTTATAATAGTATTCGTTGTAGTAGTTGTAATTCCCAATTTGCCATGGTTTTTCTTTTCCCGAATAATTAATTATCCATGGATATTTTGTATATAGTGATCGTGTAGTAAAGTCTTGTGATTGCAGATTCCATTTTGGGTTTAGAAGTTTAATTTTGCCTTGCAAAACATCGTTTATAATTTGCTGTTCATTTATTTTCTGAGTTTTGTTTTTATTTATATAATCAGTAAAACTTCTTTCAATATTTTGAAACCTGATTTTTGACAAATCCATAAGAAGCATGTCTGTATTTATGTAGGAGGATTCGTTCTTTCTTTTTTTATTTTTTGTTAAATCGCTCACTCCGGCAATGACAAAACTTCCTAAATCAATGTTAAAAAGTTTGCTGAGGCTTGTATTTACAACTAAATTACTGTTAAGATATATTACTTTGTCAATTTCAGGCAGAATACTTGCAAGATTTATGCAGTAAAAATTTTCATCTCCGCTATGGTTTTGTCCGTTAAGCTGAATAAACTTAATCAGAGAATTTTTAATGAAATTAAGCGTTTGCAGCTCTTTTTGATTTTCTTCTGTTAAATTTTTATTTAGAATATAAAGATTTAAATTATCATCTGACTTTGCGTTATCCAAAATTGATGCAATCAAGACTCCTGCCTGTTTTATATTATTGTTATCGCAATATAGACAAATATTTATTCTATCCATTTTCTTTATATCCTCTGCAAAATTTATTTTTATTATACTATAAACTTTACAAAAATCGGGATTTTATTATTTTTAATACAAAAATTTACAATTATAGTTTATATGCATAATAGATGATATAATTTATTACATGATGGATAAAATATTGGTTATAAGATACGGAACTATTGGTGACACTATTTTTGCAAGTGCATTTTACCGGGAGCTCAGAAAGTCGCTGCCTTCTGCACAAATTGATATTCTTGTTGACAAAATTGCATATGGGGTTATGGAATTTTGTCCATATATAAACAATGTTCATTTTGTAAACGGCAAATACAAAAATATTTTATCTTATATATCTTTGTTCAAAAATTATGATACAGTTTATTTTTTGAAAAACGATAGTTTCTTTTCTCTGACGGCTTTCCTGGCCGGGGTTAAAAAGCGGATCGGGTTTGGTGTCCGCAGAAATAAATTCCTAACTTTAAAATCACCTTATAAAAATGATAAACATGAAATTGATTGTTATTTGGATTTGCTTAGAATATCGAACTTTCAGGTTGAAAGTGACAAAACCGAGCTTTGGTTAAATCAAAAAAATGATGATAATGTGAAGAAATTTATAAATCTAAAAGCCTCAAAAAATATTTTAATTCAAGCGTTTAGCCGTTTTCCGCAAAAGAATTGGATTGATGATTATTGGAAAAAAGTTATTACTTTTCTGGTAAATGAATGTAACTGTCAGGTTTATTATGCGGGCGGGGAAAAAGATTGTGAATTTTATAATAAAATTAACGAAACTTTTTCTGATGAGATGAAAATTCCGCCTGTAAATTTATGTGGTAAATTTTCAATATCTGAAACAATGTCGTTTGTTAAAAATATGGATTTGGTTATCGGGATAGATTCCGGTATAATTCATATGGCTGCGGCTTTAGATATTCCGTCAATCCTCCTGAACGGGCCAACTTCTCTTGTAAGATGGAAACCTAGAAGTTCAAAATGTCATGTTATAACCAAAAACTTCCCGTGTTCGCCATGTCTTTTAGAGTCCGGCAAAAAAGAATTATGCAAAGGAATGGATTCAAAATGTATGGAAGCAATAACCGACGGGGAAGTTATTGCTGCTATAAAAGATATTTTACAAGTTAAAAAATGATTTTATCTTTTTTCTAATTCATCAATAGCATTAATTACTTCTTCTACATCCGGATATTTTGTGCAGGCGTTGTAATTTTCGTCGCTCTTAGGACATTTTCTATTATGGCAAGGCTGGCATGAAAGTTTCCCGCTTACAGATATGTATTTTTCTCCAATCGGGCCGTATAATGTTGGTGGCGTGCAGCAAAATATTGAGACTATTTTAGGTATTTGCGTCGCCCATGCAAGATGGGTGCTGCCGCTGTCAAGTGATAACACTAAATCGGTTCTTCTGAAAAGCTCTATTAACTCTTTTAAATTAGTTTTACCCGCAAGATTCAGGTGTTTCCCGTTGTTGATATATTCAATATAATCAATATCATTTTTAGTTCCGGTAAATACAATACTATATTTATCCTCTATTTTTTCTACAAGTTTTTTCCAGTTATCTTTATCCCAAAATTTATTGTCCCAGGTCGTTGCCGGACATATAACAACCAGCGGTTTTGTTTTATCAACTTCACTAAGTAAGGTATCTATATGTTCTATTGCTTCCTCAGATGATTTTGGAAGTGTTACCTGAATTTTTTCTGTATTAATACCTAAATGTTCTGCATATTTCAGGTATTTTTTTATAATCGGGGTGTTCCAGTCATGTTTCTTGGGAAATTTTACAAATTCATTTCCCCCCAGAAGTGAAAATTCTCTTGCATTGGTGCCTACTACTCTTCTTTTTATTCCGGTGTTAAACATAAAACCAAAACTTTTTAACAATCCCTGAGTGTCTATAGCTATGTCAAATTTGTATTGCTTTATCTTCTTTTTTATATCAAAAAATTCTTTATATTTTTTTATAAATGACTTTTCCTTTTTCCATTTCACAAATGGGGCTAAAATCACATTATCAACACAAGGGTTGTCTTTTATTACATCGTAACCTTTTTCTGACACAATCCAGGTCACTTCATAGCCATTGCTTTTTAAAGCATTTGCTAACGGAATATTAAAAATTACATCTCCCAGCGAGGATAATTTAATTAGCAAAACTTTCTTTTTGTTTGTTGTTTCCACCGTCTCTCCCTCAGGCTAATTTTATCATAAATATTTCTAATTGATTTCTGTACTACTATTTGCTGTCGAATAATTTAATAATGTATCTATAATCTTATCATTATAACGATTATCCGTTGCGCTAAAAGGTAAAACTAATCCTCCAAATTCTTTTTCAACAGATTTTATAACATTAAGAGTTTTACTTTTTGGCACGTAATCCATTTTTGTTACTATTGTAAAAATTGGTAAATTATAGGCTAAAACCCATTCACGCATCTGATAGTCATTTTTCTGGATTTCATGACGCCCGTCTATAAACTGAATCAAGCTGGATATTTCTTTCCGTTTTAACAAATATTCTTCTAAATATTTTTGCCATTTGTTCTGCGCTTCTTTTGAAACTTTTGCGTAACCATAGCCTGGCAGGTCTGCAATCATAAATTTTCCAGAAAAATCAAAAAAATTAATCAACCTTGTTTTTCCAGGAGTATTTGAGGTCTTTGCTAATTTTTTGTGGTTTGCAAGTCCGTTTATAAATGAAGACTTACCTACATTTGACCGGCCTAAAAGAGGAAATTCAGGTAAATTAAAATTAGGACACTGGCTTAATTTTTCTGCACTTATGACAAATTTTGCATTTAATGATTTTTTATTCATGATTATTTGCTGATTAATGCCTTTTTCTGATGTTCTTTTATTCGTTGTTTATACAAAACCGTTTGAAACAGATTATACATCTTATCGCTGTCAACAACAGTTATTTGCGTCTTATCTTTCATAAAGTCAATATTTACTGATGGCTTTTTTTCAAAAATATTGTCTGTTGTTTGGATATTCACAATTTGGAACAAGCCCTCTTTTAAAATACTCAAGGGCTCTCTCCAGAATATTTCAAACGATTTGCGAATATCAAATTTTGTCATTTAAATTTATACTTTCTGTTTATATTTATTAATAAGGGAAATAATATAATCTCTGTCAGGCGCATTTGGGCTCATTGACAAATACTGGCTGTAATATTTTATTGCCCCTTGATAATTTAACTCTTTTTCAAACGACATAGCTTTTAATTTAGCTATTGCCGGGCTGTTGTGATAGAAATCAATTGCCTTATTACAATATTCGATTGCAGAGGCAAAATTCCCTTCTTTGTATTCTCTTTGAGCAACATCAAAGAATTCATTTGATTTTGTCTCGCATAAGTCAATATAAGCAACACCATTTTTAGCTATAATATTTTCAGGATCCTGCATTAAAGCTTTTTTCAATGCTGTACGGGCTGTTCTGAATTGTTTGTTATGAACGAGAATTTCTGCCAGGTACAACTCATCCTGAACGTTATCTGCAAAGTTTACTGCATTTTCAAATGTGTATACTGCATCATTTTCACGTCCTAAAGCAAGGTATGCTTCAGCTTTTATTACATTATCCATTACGGAATTTCCAGCTGATTGAACAATATAATTTAAACTGTCTTTTGTCATTGGCAGCTGGTGGGTCAATTTTGCAAGTTTAATTTTTGCAAGATGCAGATCTAATCTGTTTGGCACACGCTCAATGGCTTTATTTATATAGTCGTATGCAAGGTATAATTCTTTGTTTGTCGTCATATTGGCGTTATCACCACGATCTTTTGACATTTCGTAATATGTGTTGGCCAAGCCTACAATTGCATCATTACCATATACTTTGTCATCTACCAGTTTAGAATAATAGTCAAGCGCTTGCTGATATTTTCTTGTTTCAAGCGATAAATCGGCAACTCTCATAATTGCATCATTATAATTAGGGTTAATTGCCAGAACGGTTTTAAGTTGTTCCATTGCAAATTCTGCATCTGAACGTTTTTCATATACATTTGCAAGATTTATATAAGGACGGGAATTTTCCGGCTTAACTGTTATAGCTTTTTTAAAAGAGTTTATTGCCGCTGCCTGGTTCCCCTGGACTAAGTAGCATTCGCCTTGTAATGTTAATGCCGGCGAAGAGTTTGGATTAATATGTATAGAATGGTTTAACCAGGTTAATGCTTTGTTATAATCTTTCTGACGTACGGCTACCTGAGCTAAATGGTACATTGCAGTCGGGTTATGTGAATTATATTTTAATGAATTCATCAGTTGTTTTTCTGCTGCTTCAAGGTTCCCGTTAATAAGTTCCAGATTTCCAAGATTATCATATGCAGTTGCAAATTGAGGATTAATTTTCAATGCTGTATTAAAAAGTTCTTTTGCATCTGCTGTGTTTCCTAATTGGAGTGTTGCTACTCCCATTGCATTGTATGCCTGATAGTAGTTGTTGTTGAGGTTTACTGCTTTTACAAATTCTTTAATAGCATTGTTTAAAAGTTCTTTTGAATCACGAATATATGTTACATCTGATGAAGTCCGGCGTTTCATATATACAATACCTTGGGCATAATGTAAAGGGGCATAGTTAGGATATTTTGCCAATAACTTATCAAGTTCTGCCTGAGCAGGGGCTAATTTTTGTTGTTTAGCCATCCATAAAATTCGTAAACTTTGGGCTTCGAGATCATTAGGATGAACTTTCAATGCATATTTTAATGCATTATCGGCCTCTTTATAATTATTGTATTCTATCATTTTATCTATAGAGGCATATTTTTTGTAAACATTTACACTTCCGCCTTTGGCAACTTTTGCTTGTAATTCTTGTGAATATGCTGAAGAAACACTTAGGATACTTGCACAAATAAATGATGCTATGAACAGTTTTTTGTAATTCATGGTCTTTTTTCCCTTTACTATTTTAATCCTTTTGAGTATATTGTATAATAGTTAGCGTAAAAAATCAATAAGGCAAGTAATGGGACTGAGCGAAATTTCAAAAAATTGTCTGGAGGAATTTAAGGCATATATACTTGTTGAACGTAATTTCTCAAAATATACTGCAAAGGCCTACTGTACCGACATTTTAGATTTTTTAATCTGGCTTGATGACACCTCTTGTGAGGAAGTTTCGTTTTCAAAAGTTAGAGAATATTTGCATTTTATCCAAAAATTTCAGTACAAAAAGACCACCATTGCCCGTAAAATTGCAAGCCTGAGAACCTTTTACAGATACCTTTACAAGGAAAAGAAGGTTGATGCTAACCCTGCTTTAAACTTAAATTCCCCCAAAAAGCCTAAATCTTTGCCAAAATTCCTCACAACGTATGAGGTTGAACAGATTTTAAACAATACCAAAATAGAAACTCCGGCCGGTTATAGAAATAAAGCTATATTAGAATTACTTTGGGCTACCGGTATGCGTATTTCGGAGTTAAGCGGTTTAAATTTTGAAGATTTAAATCTGGATGAAAATGAAATAAGAGTTTTTGGGAAAGGCTCAAAAGAAAGAATTATTCTTGTATCAGAAAGAGCAAAATCTTATTTGCAAAGATACATTGACACTGCAAGACCACTTGTTGCAAAAGGTTTTGATGTTAACTGTGATGACAAGTCTCCGGTCTTTATTAATAATACGGGCTATCGGCTTCAGCCGCAAACGGTTAGAAAAGTAATTAATGATATAGTAAACAAAATTGATCTGCCAAAACATGTTACACCGCATGTATTTAGACACAGTTTTGCAACACATCTTATAGAAAATGGTGCAGATTTAAGGGTCGTACAGGAACTTTTGGGCCACGCAAGCATTTCTAATACTCAAATTTATACCCATATTTCATCTCAGCATTTAAAAGAAGTATATAATGAGGCTCATCCGCGTGCGTGATGTAGAGGAAAACTTCTATAAATCCCAAAATTTAAATTTCAAAACTAAGACTTGAAAACCTACTTTTTTCTTTGGCCGAAAGCGGATTTTCGGTAGGGTGAACAGAGTTGATGTAGGTTGGGGTTTGTCCCTGAGGGACATCCCTATAACGCGTCGCTATGTGGGACGCATAGAGAAAAGGTCGATAAATAATTTACCATGTCATCCTGAACTCGTTTCAGGATCTATCCATCGTCAAAAATGATCGACCATCTGCACTCAAAAAACAAATGTTGGGCTGAAAGCCCAACTTACTTTTTCTTTAGCCGAAAGAAAAAGTAAGCAAAAAGAAAGCACTACGAGTCGTGAGACTAAAATTTCAAATGGGACTTGAAAATTTGAAAAAATAGTATATAATAA